>JALWLB010000092.1 GCA_027081145.1 Campylobacterales bacterium | reverse complement strand
AAACTTCCTATAAATGTGGCTATTTTAGGCTCAGGTGAAGATCACTATAATGACTATTTTGGCTCTTTGTTTGCACGATATGAAAATATCTCTATAACTATCGGCTATAACGAAGCTTTGGCTAGAAGATTGTATGCGGGGGCTGATTTTTTATATATGCCATCTATTTATGAGCCTTGTGGTTTAAATCAAATGATCGCTATGAAATATGGTGCTTTGCCAATTGTTAGTGAAGTTGGTGGATTAAAAGATAGTGTTGTTGATTTTGAGAGTGTTTGTGAATTTCCAAAAGATAAAGGTTTGGGAATTAGCTTTAAAACTCATGATGTAAAAACTTTTTTAGATATGACAAAAAGAGCACTCTTTTTATATCATGACCAAGATAGATTTCAAGAGATTGTAAAGTTTAATATGGGGGTTGATTTTTCATGGCATACAAAATCAAAAGAGTATTTTGAGCTTTATAACTCTTTGATTGGTGGTTGGTTGCCTGAGCGAAAAATCAAAGAGTTTGAAATTCCAACTCATTATGATAAAGATACTCTAAAAACTATAGCGGTTGATCCAAATACTATATTTACTTATTGGGAGGTAACTAAAGAGTTATTAGATAGATACAATATCACATTTGATAAATTAAAACTACAAGCTTTGGTAGATAATCAAGTAGTAGATGAGGTTACTCTACATGATATGATAGGGAATTATTACTTTTATAAAGAGATCGATTTTTTGCCTGTTATGAGTAAAATCGGTTATGAAAAAGATGGAAATTTTGTTGCAATTTTAAGTTCAAACATCTTTATCGCACCAAATTCTAAAATGATTTATGATAAAGAGTGTTTTATCCAAATAGAGTATAAAATAGATCAAAGATTTAACTCTCAAACACATTTACAAAGGGTTACAAGATGAAACAAGGCTCTTTAATTGTTCTACTTCACTCTCACCTTCCATTTGTAAAACATCCTGAATATGACTATTTTTTAGAAGAGCAGTGGCTTTTTGAAGCGATAGATGAGTGTTATATACCTCTTTTGAAAAATTTAAAAAGACTAGTCGATGAGGGGATTGATTTTTGTTTGAGTACATCTATCACTCCACCTTTGGCTGAAATGTTACAAGATACTTTATTGATGCAAAAGTATGAAAAACATCTTCAAAAGATGATAAAACTAGGCTACAAAGAGATAAAAAGAGTAAAAGATAAAAGTGAAGCTGAGCAAAAATTGGCTCTTTTTTATAAAGATAGATATGAGAGTATAAGAGATTTTTTTGTTGGGTTTTTAAATAAAGATATATTAAGCGGATATAGATATTTTGCATCTTTGGATAAATTAGAGATCATAACTTGTGCAGCAACTCATGGGTTTTTACCTATATTGTCATTAAATGAACAAGCTATAAAGGCTCAAATTAGCATTGCAGTAAAATCACATATAAAAAATTTTAATAAAGCTCCAGATGGTATATGGTTACCTGAGTGTGCATATTTTGATAATTTGGATGAAATCTTAGCCAAATATGGCATAAAATACTTTTTTACAGATTCGCATACTCTTAAATTTGCAAAACCAACAGCCAAATATGGTGCATTTGCTCCAATTTATACTCCAAAGGGTGTTGCAGCTTTTGCGAGAGATCCTATGAGTGCAAAAAAAGTATGGAGTTCAAAAGAGGGTTATCCAGGGGATTTTAACTATAGAGACTTTTATAGGGATATCGGGTATGATTTGGAGTTTGAGTATATAAAAGATTTTATATCTCCAGATGGGAATCGTGCTTTTACTGGATTTAAGTATCATAAAATCACAGGTGATAGTGAGTACAAAGAGTTTTATGATCCAAATAAAGCTCAAGAGATGACAAAAATTCATGCTAAAGATTTTGTACATGATAGAGTCAAACAGTTTAAGACATTATCAAATAAGATGCAAAATTCACCAATGGTAGTTTCGGCTTATGATGCTGAGCTTTTTGGTCACTGGTGGTTTGAGGGGATTGAATTTTTGTATCATCTTTTTAAAGAGATCGATAATCAACAACACTTCAAAGCAACCACTCCAATGAGATATCTAACAACAAATCAGATAAATCAAACACTAACTCCAACTCCATCATCTTGGGGTGATAAGGGGTATTATGGTGTGTGGCTAAATAGAGAAAATGATTGGATATATAGGCATCTTCATATGATGGCTGATAGTATGGAAAAATTGGCTACTACATATAAAGATACAACAGATGTAATCAAAATTAGAGTTTTAAATCAACTATTAAGAGAGTTGCTTTTGGCTCAAAGTAGTGATTGGGCGTTTTTAATCACAACAAAAACTGCTATAGAGTATAGCACTAGACGAATAAAGGAGCATATACACAATTTTTGGAAATTATCAAAAATGTTACAAGATGAGTTGGATTTGGAGTTTTTAGAGTGGCTGGAGCAAAAAAACTCTATATTTTTATGGGTTGATTTTAAACTATTTTTAGAAGATTAAGCTATTTTGATAGCCAATCATCATGAGAGTTTATCAAAAATGGATACTGATTTTTAAACTCATCTTTTGAAAATCTAAACTTAAAGTTATCTATATAAAAGGTTAAAATGGTGTATGCTTTGTTGAGTTGTTGAAATTTTTTGATATCACCATTTGGCATATCTGGATGAAATTTTTTTGATAGTTTTAAATACTTTTTTTTAATATCAGCTCTATTTTCAACCCCAATAAGCCCAAAAATCTCCACAGCCTCTTCAAACTCTTCATATGAATTAATCAAGGGCACCTCCAATACATTTCCTACTAATAAGCTTATGAACTACTATACCAAAATGTTATAAAAAAGTTGTATAATCAAAAGTTTAAAACCTAAAACTATAGGATCAAAATGGCATATCTATATCTTTTTTTTGCGATAATTGCTGAAGTGATTGCAACAAGTGCACTAAAAGCTTCAGATGGATTTACAAAAGTATATCCTACTATGATAGTGGTTATCGGATATGCTTTAGCCTTTTATATGCTGACTCTTGTGCTAAAAACTATACCAATTGGGATCACTTATGCCATCTGGTCTGGCTTTGGAATTGTACTATTGGCGATCGTTGGGATGCTTTTTTATAAAGAGATCCCAGATACCCCAGCAATTATTGGTATGGGGCTTATTATAGTGGGTATAGTGATAATTCACCTATTTTCAGATAGTGTGAAGCATTAAAAATTTTTATAATATTTAGGTACTAACTCGTCCAATCAATATAGAACTTAGATTAATATGGATTAAAGGCAAAATAAAATACCTACATGATAATAAAAAACTTTACTCAACAACTTACACTTTGTGTGTTATTAAAAAGTTAGATATTAAGTTTCAAGTCCCATTTTGTTATCATTGATTTAATAGATTTCAAAGGTTAAGCATGACGAATAATCATAATATTTTAAAATTACTAAAAGATATACTAATAGAAAACAAAAATTTAAAAGAAAACTACTCAAATATAGATGAATTAGTATCATTTTTTAAATACCTGATAAAAACAAGAGAAAACTTTAATAGTGCTTATTTATTAAACTATTTGTATCAAAATATTTCAGCAAAAGATGTAGCAAAAAGAAAAACTACAGCTAGAGATTTTGAAGATTATTTAGCAATATTATTTAATGGCAAAGTTACAGATGAAACCAAACGGCAAAATAATGATAATCAAATAAAGCAAATTGAAAACGACTTTATAACAAACTTTACAATATCAAACAAAAGAGAAAAAGCAGATATTATATTTGAAAATAGTTTCGCACTCTCAGTAAAAACTTTAATGTCAAACAATAAAGAGATAAACCTTGGTTCATTTGAGAAAACTGCACTATTTTATGAGTTAGATATCTATGACTATTTAGGAGAGAGAAAGGGAAAAGAGGGAGTGTTAAATGGTGAAAAAGTAAAAATAGGATTAGGCTCAAAAACAGTTCTTAAAAACTTACTATTTTTACTAAAAGAAAAAAACAGATATAACACTTTTAAAACTAGATTTTTAAAAATGGCAAAAGCAATTTTTGCTGATGATATGTTAATAGCTATTAAAAATGATTTGGAGATGGACTTATATTTTATTAAATCAAATGATTTTTATAG
>JALWLB010000091.1 GCA_027081145.1 Campylobacterales bacterium | reverse complement strand
AATTTCAAAACATCTCATGTATCGGTTCAATTATCGATAACCTACAGGATAGACATTTAAAAAATGTATTTCAATACATCTCATGTATCGGTTCAATCTATAGATTTAAGTGATTTAATATCCGCAAATGAATTTCAATACATCTCATGTATCGGTTCAATGAAAACTTAGAAAATGATCTTAAAAAGATAACAAAATTTCAATACATCTCATGTATCGGTTCAATACTATTAAATGATTGAAGTTTGCGATTCGATAGATGATTTCAATACATCTCATGTATCGGTTCAATGGGTTTTATTATTTTTTTAAGGACTATAGCTAATGATATTTCAATACATCTCATGTATCGGTTCAATGGTGATTTTTGGGAGTCTCTACATCCTTTAAACGAAATTTCAATACATCTCATGTATCGGTTCAATATTATAGAAGATATAAATAATAAGCTTTATAACTATATTTCAATACATCTCATGTATCGGTTCAATATTTTAGAAAACCCTATGAAATACGCAGATATTTTAATTTCAATACATCTCATGTATCGGTTCAATTTCTTTTGCAATTTTTAATGCTTCAATTCTATCTTTATTTCAATACATCTCATGTATCGGTTCAATAATACAAAGAGAAAGAATACCTTACATTTATCGAAAATTTCAATACATCTCATGTATCGGTTCAATTGTAAAAATAGATAAAGTTGCACTAAGTAGGAGTGTATTTCAATACATCTCATGTATCGGTTCAATGTTTGAAATAGTTGAAAAATTACCGATTATAAAAGAAATTTCAATACATCTCATGTATCGGTTCAATTTAGTAGAAGTTGCAAAAGAGTTAATTGATAATTTATTTCAATACATCTCATGTATCGGTTCAATTCAAGTTAGAAGCAAAATAGAAAAGATGATAAATATATTTCAATACATCTCATGTATCGGTTCAATCAAGAAAATTTTGGGCTTTTTTAAAAATCCTAATACATCACATTCCCAAAATATCAGCAATCTTGTAACTTTTTTCCAACTATTTTCAATCAAAACAATAATAAGTTAAAGATCACTCACAAATACCTATTATAACACAATTTATCTGTTTTTTATCAATTTTGTAGTTGGAAAATTTTAAATAAAAATTGACTCACTATTGGCTGTATCACTACTACCTAGTATCTCTTCATCAAATATCGCTCTATTTTGAAGCTTGATAATCGAAACAAAATCGATCTCTTTATCTATAATTTTTTTGATCTCATTTTTAAATTTGATCAAATTTGCAGGAGTGATATTACCTCTAAAAACACTTTTTTGATGATGTTTAAAATATCTTTTACAACATTTAAAAACTTTAGCAACTCTATTTTTACCAGCTTCACTCTCACGATCTGCTATATCATAAAAAACAAAAGCATAATTATAATTATAGTTTTTTTTACTCAACACTTGTCCTTTATGGAAAAAGGTTTAAAAGGTACATCTTCGATCAAATATTTTATAAGTTTATAACCATCATATCGAATAGCACTTTTATATGTTGTTTTTCTCTTTAGTTTTGGATGCAAAAAAGTTTCATTTATGCGATTTTCAAAACTCTCGATAAATATTTTTTTGCCACTATCATTTAACAAAGCATAATTGACACTTTTATCAAAATGTTTTGCAACCTGAAGTTTTTTATTATTGATACAATAAAAAATAGTCTTAAAAACTATAATTGGCTTAAATACTTCACTCAAATCCAAACTCAAACTAAACCGCCCTTCCCTCGGACTATGCAAAAAACTTATCGACTGGTTAAGGTGTGTGCGATAGATGGCTGAAATAGTTTTGGTATAAAGCAGACTATTGCCAAAAGATATAAGAGCATTTATAGGGTTATCAGGTGGTCTTTTTACCCTTTTGTTCATGATAAAATCTTCAGGCAAAAAGTACTTAAAACTATCATAAAATCTACTCCATATCTGCCCCTCTATAAAAAGAATCTGTTTTATATCTACATCTTTATCCAAAAATTCCCTAACATCATCTTTTAGCCAGTCAAGAAATGGTTTTAACTCTTTTTTACCATGTCGATAGTAGTGATAGAGAAGTTGATGAACATTGTCAGCGATGCCCTGCACTATCGCTTTTGCGATGCTTAGGCGATCATTTACATAAGCATGGGCTTGTTTGATAGTCAAATCTCCACTAATAAGAGCCTCTTTTGGATAGTATGAACCACTATAATTTCCATTATAATTAAAAAAGTGCATAGTTATTCCAGCTTTTGAGATAAAATCCAAAAATTTTGTATTTAAACTCACTTCATTCATACAATAAAGCTCTTTGGTATCTTCTATAGGAATATAAAAATTGCCCTTTTCGTTTTTAAAAGCTATGGAGTTGTCTTTGCGTTTTAACTCACCCATGCTAAATATATATCTTGTGTGTTCTTTTGCCATCAGATTTTCCTTTTATACAAAACAGTACTCATAATAAGCACATTTTTTACACTTTTTTTCCAAAACTGGAGGTGGTGGTTTGTCTTGATCTATAAGTGTGTTGATATCATGTAGGATATTTAATAGCTCTTTTTCATTTTCATCACTCAATTCTACATAATGAATCTTCTTTTTTTGCCTATTTTTTTCGATAAACTCTATCTTTCCTTTTCGCCCTACCCCTTTAAGTTTTAATTTATACAGATACAAAAGCACCTGCCACTTCGCAGCTTCCAAATCACTATCACTCTTTTTGACCTCAACTAGATACTCTTTTGTGAGTTTGTCTATCTTAACATTATCGATAGCAAGTTCTGTGTTTTGATTTTTCTCTTCGTTGATATCATGTAGGATTTTTCCGATACGAACATCTTCGGAGTTATCCTCTAAGTTTATGCGATTTGCGTGAAGCCAAAGTTTAGTTTTGCAGATGAAATAGTAGCTGATGAGGGTACCATTTACTTTTACCAAAAAAACCCCTCCACTTTATCTTTAACATAAGCTACCAACTGTAAACCTCTTTGCTTATCAAATATATCTTCTGTTGCTAAATATATCCCAAGTGCATTATCAAAGTTTTCAGTAATTGTAAGAGTAGCAGATTCTTTTTTTGTCCCCCAATAATAAAAGTTTTGGTTTACAACATATAGACTTACATCCTTTTTTATTTTAGAGTAATCACTCTCTATCTCTTTCATATTTTTCCAAAAAAATCTATCTTTTTTTATCGCTTTTTTTCTAATATCAAGCTCAACTAACTGTTGCCATAATGACTTTGCATACTCATCTAATGGCATAAAAAAACTAAAACTAAGTGGTGCATCTTTTATAAGCACAAAATCCTCATCAATATTTTTAAAATTTAACTTTTTAAACTCTTTATCTATCTTTTGTATATCAACTTGTGCATTATAGTATCTGTCAAGTAACCCATATTCATATATCTCTTTTTCACTCAAAATTTTATACTCATTCAATATATCTATTGTCTGTTTCATATCATATTGATTGTAAATTTTATAACCTTCAAACTCTCGTCCATTAATAACTCGTGCTATTTTTATAATGTCAGCTCGTCCAATGTCATCTTTTTCTGCACTTCTATTTCTTCTGCCCATAGATTGAACCATTAAATCAAGAGGGGCTAACTCTTCAAAACCATCTTCAAGCGATATATCTACTCCAGCTTGAATAAGCTGTGTAGCAACTACTATCTGTTTAATCCCTTTTTTAGAGTTTTCTTTTATTTGTTTAATGATAGATTTTCTAACTATTGGAGCTACTGCACTTGTTAGTAAAAATATATTTTCTTCATTATATTCATCACTATTGCAACTTAAAAGATATTCATAAATTTCATTTGCTACATTTACAGTATTTACCCGAAATAATAAATCCCGTCTAGTCTCTAATTTTTCATCAATCTTTTTATATAGACTTTCTTCACAATAGACTTTTGATAAATCGATATTAATTTCATATCTATTAAAAAAACTATCGATCTCTTGCTTGGTCAATATTTTATCTATCTCTTTAAATGTATGACTACTGCTTAAAATCTCTTTTTTGATATTTGGAAAAGTTGCACTAGCTACTATAATTTTACAATTAAATATTTCACTCATAAATTTTAAAAATTGAGTAACTACATACATA
>JALWLB010000090.1 GCA_027081145.1 Campylobacterales bacterium | reverse complement strand
GCAAACACTAACACTAAAAGTCAAAGATGATTTTATGACAGAATTTATGAAAATGATTGATAGTGTCAAAGATAATGTTATAATTCAAAAAGACAAAAATTTAGAAATTGACCCATATTTTTATGATAGACAAAAAAAATTACAACAAATTAGAGATGATATTAAAAGTGGAAAAATGCCAACTCATGATTTTGAATCTTCAATGGACGAATTGATAAAAGAGCTTGAACGTTGAAAATAATTGAATCTGATGAATATAAAATTAGATTAAGAGAAATAACACAATATATTAAAAAAGATAAAAAAGTTGCTGCGGTCAATTTTGCAAAAGAGCTTAGAAAGAGTATTGGAAATTTAAAAAACTATCCATTCAAATTTAGAAAATCTGTATATTTTGATGATGAAAATATAAGAGATATGATTTATAAAGGTTATACAATTACTTATGAAATAAACATTCAAAATGAGACTATAGAAATTTTAGATATTTTTAACCAAAATAAGCGTTAGGTACAAAAACTCAACAGTATAACTTAAATACTGGTGTATTGTTTTTTATAATATAAAATCTTATATTTCTGTGAATAGTATATATATCGATTGCAAACTTAGCAAAGAGTTTGTGAGGATTACATGATATCATGTAGGGAAATTATAGTATGATTTTTTAGTTTAAAAATTGTATTGTAGATTGAAATTTTAATAACATAATCAAAATAATAAAATGGGTATTTTTGAATCAGCAACACTTTTTATAATTATGGCTCTTCTTTCAGCAATTCCAAGTACTAGTGTGGCTCTTGTGATTGCACGATCTATAACACTAAATGTTGCAAATGGATTTGCTGTATCTGCTGGTATTGTGCTTGGAGATTTGGTTTTTATCTTTTTGGCTATTTTGGGTTTAACTCTGATTGCTGAGCTAATGGGTACTCTATTTGTATTGATCAAAATATTAGGTGCTATTTATCTGTTATGGTTTGGCTCTTTTTTATTGTTGTCAAAAAGTGTTATTCCAAAAGTTGCAGAAAACAGAGTGAAAAAAAGTAGTTTAGTTTCTAGTTTTATGGCAGGTTTTTTTTTGACACTTGGAGATGTTAAGGCTATTATTTTTTATGCTAGTTTGTTTCCACTATTTATAAATATATCTACTATTGAAATGTCAGATATTATGATAATTGTATTTATAACAATATTTAGTGTTGGAGGTGTTAAAGCTATATATGCTATTTTAGCGAACAAAGTAGCAATACATGCACAAAAAACCAATTTAGAAAATAGAGTTAAAAAAATAGTAGGTAGCCTTATGATTGGTGTAGGAGGTTATTTAATCATTAAATCTTAACCAATTTTAGGTAAAATATTTTATTACATATCTCATTTGAGTTAAACAAAAAAGGTTTACAAATGGCATCAGGCTTTTTTGCTATATTTGATGATGTGGCTTTGCTTTTAGATGATATTGCTACTATGAGTAAAATTGCTACTAAAAAGACAGCTGGAGTTTTGGGTGATGATTTGGCGGTCAATGCTCAAAAAGCTTCAGGATTTTCAGCCAAGAGAGAACTTCCTATTCTTTGGGCTATTGCAAAAGGCTCATTTATCAATAAGCTTATTATTTTGCCACTTATATTTTTGCTTAGTGCTTATGCAAATTGGTTAATTACTCCTATATTGATGATAGGAGGATTATATTTGGCATTTGAGGGAGCCGAAAAGATATATGAATATTTTTTTATTCCACATGATAAAAAGATATCAAATAAACCAAAAGCATCTGATACAAAAGAGCAAATTTTAGCTTATGAAAAGAGCAAAATCAAATCAGCCATCATAACAGATTTTATATTATCTTTAGAGATTGTTATTATAGCTCTTAGTACTGTTATTAATGAGCCTATGGTAGTACAAATTACTGTTGTATCTCTTATAGCTATTTTGGCTACTGTTGGAGTTTATGGACTTGTTGCTTTGATTGTTAGAATGGATGATGTAGGCTATAAACTTATAAGCTTAGATAGTAAATTTTTTACCAAAGTTGGACAAACTCTTATAAATGCTTTACCAAAAGTTATAAGAGTTTTAGCAGTTATAGGAACTATTGCTATGCTTTTGGTAGCTGGTGGTATATATTCGCACAATATCCATCAAGTCGAAGAGTTTTTTAATTTTTTACCATCAATAGTGGCAAATTTTATTATTGGATTGATAGTTGGCTCTGTTGTATTTGTATTGGTTTTGATACTAAAAAAAATTTCATTAATCAAACTCTGATACACTTTTGATGTGATATAATTACAAAGGGCAGCTCTAATAACCCTATACGGATCTCAGAGAGCTTTAGAGGCATGAGGTTTAGTCTGTTTGATGAGAAGGTATAGCCGTAGCTATGTCAATCATAAAACGTATTAAAGATCGTGCCTCTAAAGCTCTCCCAAAGGGCGTTACAGAGAAAGCCACACTCTGCGTTAGCACTCTTTGACTTAGCTAAGGCTAAGCCTACAAAGTGCTGCCTTGATTGTGATATTCTCTGTAACGCTGAGACCATATAGGGTTATTAGAGCTGCCCTAAAACTATATTTAATTTTTAGGGGAAGAAGATGAACCAGATATTTAAGCCAAATCCAGATTTTAGTAAAAATGCTCGTATAAAGAGTATGGATGAGTATTATGCTTTGATGCAAGAATCGATTGATGATTATGAAGGTTTTTGGGATAAAAGAGCCAAAAAAAAGATAGATTGGATCAAGCCATATCAACAAGTTTTAGATGAGAGTGATGCACCATTTTACAAGTGGTTTATAAATGGTAAATTAAATGTCTCTTATCAATGTATAGATAGACACTTAAAAGACAAGTCTGAGAAAGTAGCAATTATATTTGAAGGTGAATTGGGTGATGTACAAAAAGTTACTTACAAAGAGTTATCTCAAAATGTAAATAAATTTGCAAATCTTTTAAAAAATAGATTTGATATTAAAAAAGGTGATAGAGTAGTTTTATATATGCCTATGATTTTAGAAGCCGCTTATGCGATGTTAGCTTGTGCTAGAATTGGGGCAATTCACTCTGTAGTCTTTGGTGGATTTAGTGCAGAAGCTTTAAGAGATAGGATAATCGATGCAAAGGCTAAGCTTGTTATAACTGCCGATGGAGCTTATAGAAGAGGAAAACCGTATCTTTTAAAACCTGTTGTTGATGAAGCTTTGAGTAGTGGTTGTGAATTTATGAATCAAGTATTAATTGTCAAAAGAAACAATGAAAATATAGATATTGTAGATGATCGAGATGTGATTTATAATGATATTATTGATGATGAATCAACAGAGTGTGAAGTTGAAGTTATGGATAGTGAAGATCCACTGTTTTTGCTTTATACATCAGGAAGTACTGGAAAACCAAAAGGAGTACAACACTCACAAGCAGGTTATATTCTTTGGGCACAAATGACAATGGAAGATGTATTTGATGTAAAAGATCAAGATGTTTTTTGGTGTACTGCTGATATTGGATGGATTACAGGACATACATATATAGTTTATGGTCCTCTTGCTATGGGTGCAACAACTGTTATGTATGAGGGAGTTCCACTCTATCCAGATGCTGGTAGATGGTGGAAAATGATACAAGAGCTTAAAGTAAATCAATTTTATACTGCACCGACTGCTATTAGAATGTTACATAAAGTAGGAGCAAATGAGCCTAGCAAGTATGATCTTAGTTCATTAAAAGTTTTAGGAACGGTTGGAGAGCCAATAGATCCTGATGCTTGGATGTGGTATTATAATGAAATAGGCAAATCAAACTGTCCTATTGTTGATACTTGGTGGCAAACTGAAACTGGAGGTCATATCATATCTCCACTCCCTGGAGCTACTCCAATTAAGCCTGGATCTGCTACATTTGCACTTCCTGGAATTATGGTAGAGATTATAGACAAAGAGGGAAATCCAACCCCAAAGGGAGAAAAAGGGTATCTTTGTATAACAAAACCTTGGCCTAGTATGATAAGAACTATCTGGAATGATCCTGAGAGATTTAAAAAGTCATATTTTGGAGATTGTAAAAAAGATAATAAGCCAGTCTATTTTTCAGGTGATGGTGCTATGATGGATGAAGATGGATATATCTTTGTTACTGGTAGAATGGATGATGTTATAAATGTATCAGGTC
>JALWLB010000089.1 GCA_027081145.1 Campylobacterales bacterium | reverse complement strand
AGGTATAGCAGGATTTAAGATACCAAAAAATGTCATAGATCAAGCACTATCTCTTGGATACTTCGTACTTCAAAGAAAAGGTGATGTTATAGTAAGCTATTTTGATGATGAACTAAGGGCTGCTTAAGGATAAAATAGGATGGCTAGGTAATTGAATATAAACTGTAATAGTTATGGTATAATCTGGCAAAATTCAATAAAGTTTTGAGAAACTTTGAACTATCCACATCTCACCCTCATTTTATGGGACATTTGTTTTTTATATTTGGCTTTTGCTGATAAAAATGGGAGATTATTTTACCAATCCATAGAGCCATTTACGATTTTCTTCTATAATATTCTCTTGCTTTTTCAAAATATTTGCTTTTATATTTTTTAACTCTTCAAAAGATAGATATTTAAGTATATGCTCACCAAACTCTACTTTTTGATCATATTGCTCTAATAACTCTTTGATATCTTTTAGTATCTCTTCTTTTTCCTGCATTATTTTTTTGGCATATCAAATTTTTTTGTGATCAACTCACCATCTTCATCGAAGTATAGATAATATAATCTATCTTTTTTAACGCTAAGCCCAGCAAGATATCTAAGAGCCAAATTAGCCTGAAGTGAAGCTATATGCATAATAATAGGTGCTGCAATACCAGCTGGTTGTCTGGCTGTAACTTTAAATGAATCAAAATTACTATTTTCAAAAAAACAGACTTGCCCATTAAAAGCTTCAACAGAACCATATAGCCATGGAGTATTTACTTTTTGAGCATATTTATCTATCTCTGCTCTTGTGATTAGATTATCTGTTGCATCTATAATAAGATCAAGCTCTATCTCTTTTTTAGTAAACTCTTCAAAATAACAAACATGAGCAGTGGCTTTTACAAAAGGAGATCTATCATGTAAAAGTTTTGCTAAGAGTTCGGCTTTATAAGAGCCTTCATCATCAACCTTAAAGGCAATTTGTCTATGAATATTGTGGGTCTCTACATGATCAAAATCCACCAAGTGAATATGACCTATTCCACATGATCCAAGAGCTATTCCAAGAGAACAACCAAGCCCTCCACTACCAATGATAGCAATTTTTTTATCTCTTAAACTATTTTGTACATCCTCTCCCCATAACTGTAATTGTCTATGAAAATACTCATTACTGCTAATCATAATAAATTCCTTTTTGATAATTGAGATTTAAAACCCCAAGCTTTTTTTGCATCTCTAATCTCTTTTTTATCGATTTTATGCACCAATAAATCCTCTTTTGAACCAAGAGAACTCTCTATATATCCACTTGGATTAACCAAACAACTCTCTCCATAAAAGTTCCATAATCCTTCATCATCATGATATCTTCCAACTCTATTTGCCCTTAAAATATACATACCATTTAAAAACGCTCTCGTTTTTAAAATTTCATTCCATCTATAATTAGATCCAAATGTAGAGACACTAGGAATTAAAACTACACTAACTCCTCTTTTCATCATCTCTCTCCACATGATATCAAAGTGCATCTCATATCCGCTCATTATACCAAATTTCATACCATCTTGAACAAAAATAAAAGGCTCAATCTCTCCAGTGGTATTATTATGAAAAAATTTCTCTTCATTCCAGTGTGTATAGTTCATTAAAAATTGTTGTTTATACTGTTTTGTAGAAGTTGCAGAAATTTTTAAAATACTTTTATAAACTTTCTCACCCTTTATGGTAACAACTGGTGCAACAATAGTTAAGTCATAAATTTGAGCAAACTCCTTTAAGACTTCAATTCGATAGTTTGATTGCTCTTTTATCATTACTAAAGGCATAGTCTCTAACTCTTTAAAAAAACTATTTAGTATATACTCACCCAATAATACAATTCGTACCTTTTTTTCTTGGCAAATACTTAAATAGTGTTTTAATTTTGAGTTGCTTAGTGGTAGGGTTGATAGTTGAAGAGCTGCTATATTCATGGGTTGTTTTCTTGTTGATACTCTTTTATCTCTATTTTTGCTTTTTCAAGAAGCTCACTTGCTTCTTGTAACTCTTTTAATCCACTTTTATATAACTCTACACTTTTAGATAATGAAATTTCAGGATCCATCAATTTTTCTAAAATCTCTTTGGATTTTTCAATTTTTTCTTCAAAATTTTTACTTTTCATCTTAACTATCCTCTAAAGCGTTTGTTACATGATGAGCAAATTTATCAGTTTCAACCAAAAATGCATCATGCCCATAATCACTATCTATCTCTATGTATCGTACTAAATCTTTTTTACCAACTCTTATCATGCACTCTTCGATCTCTTTCATCTCTTTTGGTAAAAACAGAAGATCCCCACTAAATGCTATTAGAGTTAATTTTGCCACGATATTGCTTAGTGAATCCTCCAATGAGTCGTAATTTCTCGATGCATCAAATATATTGATCGCTTTTGTGATATATAAGTAACTCAAAGGATCAAACCAGTTTACAAAATTGTAACCATTATAGTTCAAATACTTTTCAACTTGAAATTTACCAAATAGATCATACAAACCATCTTTTTCATCATAGTTTCTACTAAATTTTCTCTGCATGGTTTTTGGTGATAAATAACTTATAAAACCACTCATTCTTCCAATTGCTAAACCATTAAAACCATTTTGAGATATCTCATCTGGATCATATTGTCCATTTTTAAAAGCTGGATCTTTAGTAATTGCTTCTCTTGCTATTTTGTTAAATGCAATTGCCCAAGGTTGAGTAGCATAAGTTGATGCAAGGGATATAACATGTTTAGCAAAGTTTGGATACTCAATAGCAAAACACAAAGCTTGCATACCTCCCATAGAACCACCTATAATAGCATGTACTTTATGAATACCAAGTCTATCAAAGAGTATTCTTTGAGCTTTTACAATATCGCTAATTGTAATTACTGGAAACTCTAATCCATATCTCTTGTTTGATTGATGTTTAAAAGACATTGGTGAAGTTGATCCAAAAGGACTACCTAAAACATTGACACATATTACAAAGTATTTAGTTGTGTCTATTGGTTTATTATCACCTATCATACTATCCCACCAACCAGCTTTTCTATCACCCTCATATCTTCCAGCTGCATGGTGAGATCCTGTTAGTGCATGACAGATGACAACAACATTACTTTTATCATGATTTAATTCGCCATATGTTTCATACATCAACTCATATGGTTCTAATATTCTTCCACTTTCAAGATAGAGTGCATTTGTAAATTTTTCTAATTTTGTTGTTATTTTCAAAAGATCCCTCAATAGCTATGAGTGGTAATTTGGAGCTTCTTTGGTAATAGTTACATCATGTACATGACTCTCTTTAAGTCCTGCTGTAGTAATTTCTACAAACTCTGCATTTTCTCTAAAATCTTTTAAATTTTTAGCTCCCAAATATCCCATAGAAGCCCTTAAACCTCCAACTAACTGATGTATAACTCCACTCATCTTACCACGATATGGAACCATTCCCTCTATACCTTCTGGTACTAATTTATCAGATGCTGTTCCATCTTGAAAATATCTATCACTACTTCCTTCTCCCATTGCACCTAAACTTCCCATGCCACGATAAGTTTTGTATTGTCTTCCTTGATACATGATAGTTTCACCAGGAGAGTCTTCAGTCCCTGCCAATAAACTTCCTATCATAACAGAGTCAACTCCGATTGCAAGTGCTTTTGCAACATCACCAGAGTATTTAATTCCTCCATCAGCAATAATTGGAATATCATATTTTTTTGCTTCGTTAGCACAAGTATCTATAGCAGTAACTTGAGGAATGCCAACTCCAGCAACTATTCTAGTGGTACAAATACTACCAGGACCTATACCAACTTTGATACCATCTGCACCAGCTTTTGCTAAAGCTCTTACTGCTTCAGGTGTAGCAACATTACCAGCTATCACATCTATTTCAAACCTACTTTTTATTTCACGAAGTGTATTTATAATTCCCTCTGAGTGTCCATGTGCTGAATCAAGTACCAATACATCAACTCCAGCTTCTATCAAAGCCTTAGCTCTTTCAAATTGTCCCACTCCAATAGCTGCACCAACTCTTAATCTTCCAAATTTGTCTTTGTTTGAGTTTGGAAAATCTTTTCTTTTTTTAAGATCTTTTATAGTTATAAGCCCAGCAAGTTCTCCAGATTCATCAATAATAGGTAATTTTTCAATTTTGTGTAATCTAAATATCTCTTCAGCCTCTTCAAAGGAGATCCCTTTTTGTGCAGTAATCAAAGGAGCTTTGCTCATAAGCTCTTCAACCATTCTCTCATGATTTGTCTCAAATCTCAAATCTCTATTTGTCAAAATACCAACAAGCTGATTTTTAGAATCAACCACTGGAAAACCTGATATTTGATACTCTTTCATTAATTTTAAAGCCTCTTTTATTCGGCTCTTAGGAGTTAAACTAATAGGCTCAAGTATCATTCCGCTTTCACTTTTTTTAACTTTTTGCACCTCTTTGGCTTGAGTAGCTATATCCATATTTTTATGAATAATTCCAATTCCCCCCAATCTTGCCATTTTTAGAGCCGCTTTATATTCAGTAACTGTATCCATAGCAGCTGAAATGATTGGTATATTAAGATCGATATTTTTTGTTAGTTTTGTTCTTATATCTACATCTTTTGGTAAAACCTGAGAATATCTTGGAACTAGCAATATATCTTCAAAAGTTAATGCTTTTGATCTTATTTTCATGCTTTTTCCTTTTTTGTTTTTATTTTAAAGCTCTTTCAAGACTTAATGCTCCATCAAAGAGAGTCTGTTCATCCAGTATCTTAGCAATCAATTGTCCGCCAATTGGAAGATTTTGATCATCTTTTCCAATTGGTAAACTAATAGCTGGAAGACCTGCTAAATTTACAGCAATAGTATAAATATCACTCAAATACATCTCTAATGGATCTTTTTTGCTACCAAATTCAAATGCAGTTGTTGGTGTAACTGGAGTAAAAATCAAATCAGCCTCTTTAAAAATCGCTTCAAATTGGTCTTTGATAAGATGTCTAGCTTTTTGAGCTTTTATATAATAAGCATCATAATACCCACTACTTAACACAAAAGAGCCAAGTAAAATCCTTCTTTTTACCTCATCTCCAAAACCTTCACTTCGTGATTTTATATACATATCTTTTAAATTATTAACTTCAGCTCTTCTGCCATATCTAACACCATCATATCTGCTTAAGTTTGCACTAGCTTCTGCTGTTGCAACTATATAATAAGTCGCAACATCATATTTTGAATTTATCATATTTTTATAAACTATTTTATGACCAGACTCTTCTAAAGCTTTTATAGCTTCTAACATTTTAGATCTTATTTCAGGTGAAGCCTCTTCGAGATAGTTTTGTATCACTGCAATTGTCAATTTTTTATCAGGGTTTAAATTGTTACTAACCTTGTCATGGGCTATATTTAAACTTGTCGAATCTTTTTCATCATGCCCTGCTAAAATATCATATAAAATTGCACTATCTGTTACATTTTGTGTAATTGGACCTATTTGATCAAGTGAACTTGAAAAAGCACTCAACCCATATCGACTAATCTTTCCATAAGTTGGCTTCATGCCAACACACCCACAAAATGCAGCAGGTTGACGAATACTACCACCTGTATCACTCCCAAGTGCAGCTATAGCTATTTTAGCACCAACTGCAGCTGCACTTCCGCCACTACTACCACCTGGAACTCTATTTGGATCAAATGGGTTTAAAGTTTTACCATAATAAGAGCTCTCAGTAGAGCTTCCCATAGCAAATTCATCCATATTGCATCTACCATAAGCACTCAACCCATTTTGTAACATTTTTTCAATAACTGTAGCATTGTATGGAGCGACATAATTTTGAAGTATTTTTGATGAGCAAGTTATATTCCAACCATCTACTTGAATATTATCTTTTATAGCAATTGGAACACCATCACCAAGTTCACTAATTTCGCTATCGATCAATTGTTCAACATAAGCACCAAGTTGTTTTTGTTCTTCTATCTTTCGTTTTAAATCTTTTTTGATTTGAACTATCTCTTCTTTTGGAAGAGAAAGAGCTTGTTTTAGTGTTATCAAGTCTATTCCTATTTGTTAGAGATATTTAGTATAGTTTGGTGATTTTATCTAAATAATCATAAAAGTTATAATAGAGCTATTTGATATTGAGCATCAAATTTAAAATATCACTACTACGCATTGAAGAGTTAGGAGTCTCTTCGAGTTGTGATAACAGATCTGCTTTATACCCATCAATCAACTCTTGCATAGGTGTTGTTGTATTGTTTTCGCTTATTAATTGATTATACATGATATCAAAACCATTTGATACAGAGTTTTGTTGTTTTACATTTTGCTCAATGACAGTAGGTGTATTAATTGAAGAAATTTGCATTTTAAAATCCTTTTGTTTTAAACAGTACAAGCAATTTCTATTCCAATAATTAAAACTATTTGATTTTAACCCAAACTATGCAATAGAGAATTTGGGTCTAAGGATATCTCTAAAAAGATTTAAGTATAATCTATACTAAAAAATTACAAAGGATTTTGATGAGAAGTTTTACTAAAGTATTGAGTTTTTTACTTATAAGCACTATTTTAGCCACCTATGCACAAGCCAAAACTTACAAATGGAAATTAGCTATGACTTGGCCATCAACTCTAACTCCACTCGCTTCTCCTCCTCAAAAACTAGCAAAACTTGTTAAAAAGATGAGTGATGGAAGATTGATAATTAGAGTAGATGGAAAAGAGAAACACAAAGCGGCTCTTGGGATTTTAGATATGGTAAAAGGTGGTCAATACCAAATGGGACACTCAGGATCATACTACTGGAAAGGCAAAGATATAAATACTGTATTTTTTACAACTATTCCTTTTGGCATGACAAAAGATGAACAATACTCTTGGTTTTATTATGGTGATGGCATGAAATATATGCAAAAAGTTTATGATAAATTCAAAGTTTTAAGTTTCCCAGGAGGAAATACTGGTGTTCAAATGGGAGGTTGGTTTAAAAAAGAGATCAAATCACTAAATGATCTTAAAGGCTTAAAAATGAGAATTCCAGGACTTGCTGGAGAGGTATTTGCAAAACTTGGAGTAAATGTTACAAATATTCCAGCGGGTGAGCTTTATACTTCATTGGATCGTGGAACGATTGATGCACTTGAGTGGGTAGGACCTGGAATGGATATAAAAATGGGATTTCATAAAGTTGCACCATATTATTATACCGGTTGGCATGAACCTGCAAGTGAAATGCAATTTTTGATAAATAAAAGAGCTTTTAAAAAATTGCCAAAAGATTTGCAGCAGATTTTATTAACAGCTATCAAAGCGGTCTCATACGATATGTTTTATGAAAATTTTGATGCAAGTGCAACTGCTTGGGCTAAAATGAAACAAGAGTTTCCAAATATTAAAGTAAAAACTTTTCCAAAACCTGTTTTAAAAGCTATGAAAAAAGCAACTGATGAGGTTTTACAAAGATATGCCAAACAAGATCCTCTTTTTAAAGAGATACTAAATTCACAAAAAGAGTACATGAAAAAAGCAAGAGCATGGAGTAAAATATCTGAATATGATTATATTAAAACTTGCAAGGAAGTAGAGTAATACTTAAATATGTTAAAAAAAATAGAAATTTTTTTTGATAAATTCAATATCATACTTGGTAAAATATTGGCTTTTATACTAATTTTGATGATATTAAATGTCTTTTATGATGTTGTAATGAGATACTTTTTTCATAATAGCTCAGTCGGTATGCAAGAGCTTGAGTGGCATCTATTCTCTTTAGTTATTCTATTTGGTATGAGTTACTCTTTGTTAGAAGAGGGACATGTTAGAGTTGATTTTGTGTATGAAAATTTAAGCAAACGAAAAAAAGCTTATATAAATATCTTTGGTACACTATTTTTTATAGTTCCACTTGCCATTTTGGTTGCATTTGGATCATTTGAGTTTGTTAATGATGCTTATATTTCAAATGAAATTAGTGAAGATCCTGGAGGATTACACTATAGATGGATTATAAAATCCATGATACCTATCGCTTTTTTTACTCTTATATTTACTTCTATTGGCTACATGATTAAAAATATTAATATTATAAAAGAGGCTACATGATATGATAGGTATAGTTATGTTTTTTGTAGCACTTTTTATGTTAGTTATTGGTTTTCCAGTTGCCTTTACATTTGGAGCTGTTGCTATATTTTTTGGATTTGGTGCTAGTATAATCGAAGTTATGCCTGATGGATCATTTGTGGATATGTATGAAGAGTTTATCTCTATGTTTTCTATGATGCCTTTTCGTATATGGTCTATTATGACAAATAAAATTCTTATGGCAATTCCTCTTTTTATATTTATGGGTATAATCTTACAAAAGAGCCAATTGGCTGAGAGATTATTAGAGTCCATGGGAGTTTTGTTTGGTAAAATTAGAGGCGGTTTAGCAGTTAGTACGATGTTAGTTGGAGCACTTTTAGCAGCTTCAACTGGTGTAGTTGGAGCAAGTGTTGTTGCTATGGGTGTAATTGCTTTACCAATTATGCTAAAACACAACTACTCTAAAGAACTCTCAACTGGTACTATTTGTGCAGCTGGTACACTTGGTCAAATTATACCACCTTCTATTGTGCTAATTATCTTAGCTGATGTATTTGGACAAAGTGCTGGGGATCTATTTCATGCAGCTTTATGGCCAGCTCTATTTTTGGTTTTTATGTATATCATGTATATTTTAATAGCATCTTATATGAAAAAAGAGTTGGCTCCTGCTTTGGCTTTAGAAAACAACTTTTCATACAATAATCAAATAAAAAAGGCTATTTTTGCAATCATTCCACCTTTGATATTGATCATTGTAGTTTTAGGCTCTATTTTTGGAGGTATTGCAACTCCAACAGAATCAGCAGCAGTTGGTGCAGTTGGATCGATTATATTAGCAGCTTTATATAAAAAATTATCACTAACTCTCATTCAAGAAGCGGCATTAGAGAGTGTAAAAATAACTGCAATGGTATTTGCTATTTTAATAGGTGCAACAGCTTTTTCTATGGTTTTTACTTATAGTGGGGCTGATATGATTGTAGAGGAGTTTATGTTAAATCTTCCGGGAGAAAAGTGGGGATTTATCATATTATCAATGTTGGCTATTATGATACTCGGGTTTTTTATAGATTTTATTGAAATATCTTATATAATAGTACCTATTTTGATACCAATATCACAAACTATTGGTATAGATCCTATATGGTTTGCTATCTTAATAGCTATGAATTTACAAAGCTCATTCTTAACGCCCCCATTTGGATTTAGTCTATTTTATCTAAAAGGTGTTGCAAAAGATAGCGTTCAAACTACTCAAATTTATAAAGGTGTAATTCCTTTTATATTGATCCAGCTCTTTGTATTAGTTTTATTGATTATTTTTCCTGAATTTTTTGGTTTAGACTCTTGAAGATTTATGTAGAGCTATTAAATTAGAGTTCTATTACCAAAGTATATAAGTAGAAAAAAATTTTAATTATGTTATACTGTTTAATACAAAATACAATTAAGGATAAAAATTGGATTCTATATTAACCAACTTAAAAAGATTATCATATTTTAAATTAAACAATATCCTGCCACATTATAAACGATTTTTGTTTCAAGAGGTTATAGAATCCAAAGATAAGATAGTTGGTATTTATGGAAGTAGAGGAGTTGGCAAAACCACTTTGATGCTTCAAATTGCAAAAGAGTTGGATTTTAATGAAGATGAAATGTTGTATATCTCTTGCGATTATCCTCTTTTGCAAGATGTGTCTCTATTTGAGTTAATCGATTTTTTTTATGCACATGGTGGAAAATTTGTAATTATAGATGAGATTCACGAAGCAAAAAATTTTGAGCAAGAGTTAAAATCTATATACGATTTTTTAAATATTAAAATACTCTTTTCAGGCTCTAGTGCACTAAAGCTTACAAATCCATCTTTTTCAAGGCGTTACGATATGAAAAAACTTCCTGTTTTATCTTTAAGGGAATATCTTGAGATAAAACACAATTTGCAATTACCATATTTTGCTTTGGTTGATATTTTGCAAGATCAAGAAAACATTAGTTATGAAGTTTTAGATAAATTAAAAGAGTTAAAAATATTAAAAGAGTTTAATGACTATCTAAAAGAGGGTGTTTATCCTTATATTTTTGATAATCCAAACTCATATATTCAAAAGATGATAGACTCTATAAATACCACACTATTTAATGATATAGCAACTATTTATAATGTTTCACCTGAAAAGATATCTATTTTAAAAAAACTTTTAGTAACAATTTGTATTTCCAAACCACTAGAGCTTTCTATTGAAAAGTTGGCAAGAAAGGTTGGGATTACTAGAGCTACACTTTATAAATATATAGAATATTTACACAAAGCGGAGCTTATGAGACATATCACTTATGAAGCAAAACGATTTAAAAATGTTCAAAAACCAGATAAACTATATCTTTCAAATACAAATCTTTGTCAAGCACTTTGCATAAATTGTGATAAGGGGACAAAGAGAGAAATTTTCTTTGCAAATCAAATAAATTATAAACACTCTATCTATTATGTAAATAGAGGTGACTTTTTGATAGATGAAAAATATCTCTTTGAAATTGGAGGTAAAAATAAAGGTTTTGAGCAAATCAAGGATATTGAAAATAGTTTTGTAGTTGCTGATGATATAGAAATAGGCTTTAAAAATAAAATTCCACTTTGGCTCTTTGGGTTTATGTATTGATGTTGATTATGGTAATCATGTAGAGCTATTAAACAAATTATGCAATAATTGCAAAAATAGATGAGGAGCTTATTATGTTAAAAATTTTTTTAGCAATTTTTACTATATGGCTTTTTAGTGGCTGTAGTCCAAAATATCAAATAACTCAAGAGTACATTGCACCAAGTGAACAAGAGGCAAAAACTTGTATAAAAAGTTGTTACCTTCAAATGCGTGAATGTGAAGATGCTTGTAAGATCAGATTTGAAAATTGTAAAAACAAAGCTCAAAAAGTTGGTCAAGAAAATTATCAAAAAAAGATGAAAGAGTATGTGCATAATTTAGAAAAATATGCAGACGATTTAAGAGAGTATGAGCAAAGATATGAACATTGTGAAGATAGAAGAGAGGATTATTATAATCTATTAGAGATTAGTTGCAAGGGTGATTCAAAATGTATTAAAAAAGGTCTTTTTAATAGAAGAGTTCCATTTTGTAGATTTGATAATGACTCTTTTATAGAGCCTATAAAACCAAGAAAACCTGATTTACAAATGGAGATAGATAGAGCAACAAACAAACTTTGTCAAGTTGATTGTAATTGTCAAAAAAATTATGATAAATGTTATGTAAGCTGTGGTGGTGAAATCATTACTAAAAAAGAGTGTATCGAAAATTGTAAAGAGGATAACCTAACAGTAAAATAAAATTTTCAATTGTCGATCTTAAAGCAATAGAGTATATTCAATAATTAGGATCGGCACTTTGAAACTTTTAGTTTTAATATTTACAGTAGTCATTTTTATAGGTTGTTCACAAAAAGAGCACACACTATTTCAAAAAAACAAGCTTTATAAACCTTCAAGCAATAATCATATATTAAAAAAGCCATATAAAATTAGACCACATGATAGATTGGCTATTACTATATTTGAGTATCCAGAGCTAGACAAAGATTTAAAACAAAATACAAAAGGTTTAGAGGTATCAAGTGATGGAACTATATTATTGCCATTGATAGGTACTGTAAAAGTAGCTGGTTTAACAAAACAGGAATTAACTCAAAAGTTGCTAAAAAAGTATTCTCTTTATTTAGAAAAAGCGGCATTAAAAGTGGAGATTTTAAATCAAAAAATATATGTACTTGGAGAAGTCAAAAAACCAGGTGCCTTTGCATATGAGCAATTTTCAACACCGACACCAATTCAAGCATTGGTAGAAGCTGGAGGATTAACCAATTATGCTGATAGAAAACATCTATTTGTCATAAGAGGTACAAGAAGTGATCATGTAGCTACAAAGATTGATTTAACAGATCTTGATGATATTGGTAAAAACAATATTATTTTAGAACCTCAAGATATAGTATATATCCCTCACAATAAGATGAAAGATACTACGCTTGAGCTCAATGGAATGGAGCCTGGCGTAAATTTGATAAATACTATTTTTAATGCATTGACAGTTTATCAAGTATGGAAATAATTAGGAGTTTTGTGTGCATTTAAATGATAGAGAGTTTTTACAAAGAGGCATTTTAGAAAAAATATCTGATCATAAATTTAAACTAATACTATTTATACTCTTATTTATTGGATTGAGTATTGTCTATTTGATGGTGACTCCAAAAAGTTATACCACAAATGCTGTTATAGAGATAGAGCAAAAAAATAGTATAGTACTAAATGATAAAGCAGCACAAAATCAAAGTTCTCAAGAGTACAATAGACACATAAGCTCTCAAATTGAATTTTTGCAATCAAGATCTCTTATAAAAGAGGTTATAGACTATTTAGATGCAAATATACAATACTCAAAAGAGTATTACTATCTTGAAAAACCGATCACATATGATGAATTGCCAATAACTCTTCAAAACTTTACTATCAAAGATAAAAGTTTTTATGGAAAAGTTTTTAGAATAAAACATATAGATAGTAAAAGGTTTGAGTTATCTTTGATGCATGATTCAAAATGGGTACGCTTTTTTGAAAGATTTGGTATTTATATATTTGGACGATCGACAACTAAAACACTAATATATAAATATAACACTCCTATTAATACACCTTTGTTTGATTTAACTATCTATAAAAAGAAAAATGCAACTGCTCAAACCATATTTTTCTCTTTTCCTGATCCTCAAGAGTCTTTGAATCAAACACTAAAGAAATTGCAAGTTGTTAGAAAAAGTAAAAATTCTAGTATGATTGAAATTACATATAGTGATTTTGATCCTAAATACTCACAAAAATTTGTTAATACTCTTATGGAGTTTTATTTAAAACATAATATAAATAGTGCAAAAACAGAGATAGAAGGGTATTTAAAAATTGTCTCTGCAAAGATAGAAGAAACAAAGAAAAAGCTT
Organism: Campylobacterales bacterium; assembly: GCA_027081145.1. Lineage (GTDB taxonomy): Bacteria > Campylobacterota > Campylobacteria > Campylobacterales > QNZT01 > JALWLB01. Next base: position 3,111 of record JALWLB010000089.1, on the reverse strand, counting down.
AATGAAAGTGAAAAATCATTTCAAACATTTATTCAAAAAAACTCTATTGCAGGATTGGATAACCAAACAGCAAATATAATAACTCTACTTTATCAAAATGAGCAAACACTGCAAAAATTAAGAAGTAAAAGAGATAAATTAAAGGTCATTTATAAAGAGTTTCAAAAAACAGATAATTACAAAAACATCATTGCTCCTCTTTCGGAGATCAATAATAAAAGTATCACAAAATTAGTTGACTTGATTATTGAAGATGAAAAACAGTATAAAACTGTTCGTAAAAAATATAAAGAGAAACATCCTGATATTGTAAAAATTAAAAAATCCATCGATCAAAAATTAAAAACTCTTGATAAAAATTTAAAAGTTTTACTAATTAGTACAGAGAGAAAAATTAAAAAAATATCAAATTTAACAAAACAGTACCAAAAAGAGTTAAAATCTATTCCAAATTTAGAGATGAATTATGAAAAGCATAAATTAAACTATAGTAATTTGCAAAAAAAATATTTAGAGCTTTTGGATACAAAACAACAACTTTTAGTCTCAAAAGCAATACAAGGTAATTACAACTATCATATTATAGACTATGCTTATGTGCCAAAACGACCAAGTAAACCCAAAAAAGCGATCGTACTTCTTCTTGGGGCATTTTTGGGTACGGTATTTGGGTTATTTTATATATTAATAAGAGAGTATTTTACAAAAAAAATCAAAGTACCTGCCGAAGTTGTAGAATTAACAACTCTTCCATATCTTGGTACTATTCCTTATATTAGTGATACAAAGCTTTATAATAGTTTATATATTATTGAAGCACCAAATTCAATTGGTTCTCAAATGATTTGGTCTTTAAGAAGCTCAATAGATTTTTATTTGCCAATATCCAATAGAGGCAAAATAGTAGCCATAACCTCTATGATTCAAGGTGAAGGAAAAACTACAATAGCAGCAAATTTAGCTACCAGTTTAGGACTTGGGGATAAAAAAACTGTTGTTTTATCCTTAGACTTACACGCATCTGAACTTCACACAAAGTTTGGGATAGATAATAAAGTGGGAGCTAGTGATCTTATATTTGGCACTAAAAATCTCTCTGAAATTATTTATCAATCCCATAGTTTATCAAATTTAAGTGTTATTCCATCTGGGCAATATATAGATAATCCAGTAAAGATAATCAATTCAAATGATGTATTAAAAATGTTAGACTCGTTGCGTAGTTATTATGATTATATTGTTATAGATTTACCTCCTATCAGTGCAGCTGCTGAGACGATATTTTTGATGAAACAAGCAGATCTTTGTATCTCTATTTTAAAAGCCAATCAATCTGAAAAATCTTTTATAATAGATATGGAAAAAATTGCACATAAATATGAGTTGAAAAATGTAGGTTTTGTACTAAACTCTGTAAATAAAAAATACATTAGAGTTCTTAGCAGAAAAGAGAACAAAAAATATATTCAAAAAAATCAAAAGATAAAAAATAAATCTAAACCAAAAACGCAAATAATCAAAGCAGATGAAACAAAACAGTTTGCCAAGTCATAAAAACTATTTTGGATATCTTTTTTTTGTTATCTTAATACTTTTATCATTTTCAACTCTTAAAGTTGGTGGAATTAGATTTAGTCAACTTCTTCTTATCTTAACAGCATTTTTATTTTTGGCAAATGACTATTCAATCAAAAAAAATGATTACTCAATTTTATTGTTTATGCTTTTTGGTGCAATAGGCATGACACTAGTTAGTTTAAACTCCTCTTTTGGCAAAGTTGGAGAAATAAAGTTTATCATTAAATATTTTTTGATCTTTCCTGCTACATTTTATGTTGGTGCAAAGATGATTCAAAAAGTTGGCATCAAAAAATTAGCTTTCATTTTTGAAATAGTGGCATTTATATATGCTTTGGTTGCCTACATGATTGCATTTTTACCAATTCCTGAATCTATTTTAAATTTGATAGTACATTATAGAACTGGTTTTGGAGGAAGTCAGTATTTGGATTTTCAAGGTACATTTTTTGAAGCAGGTTGGTTTGCACTTGCAACAGTTAGTATGTTAGTTGCAGCTTTTTTGATACGATATGAGTTTAAAATTTGGCCAAAAAAGAGAATCTATCTACTGTTTTTATATCTATTTGTATCTGTAGCACTACTTTTATCCAAAAATAAAACTATATGGGTAGCACTTATTTTGATAGGATTTATTTTAATAGTATTAAAAACAGTTATGCTTTTAATATACTCAAATCAGTATAAATATGATCATAAACATCCTATTATCAAAAGATTAAGTGCAATTAATCCTATCAAAACTACTTTGGCTATTTTGTTTACTATTTTTCTTTTAGTTGGAATAAATGAGTTATTAACAGAGCCAATTTTTTCTACTGCCATGTTAGAAGAGAAACTAGAGCATGAAAGAGGCAAAGCATTTAGTGTTGTTTTGAAGCTCTTAGAAGATAGTAGTTGGCTTGGTGGATATGGATTTGGCTTTGTTGAGTACTATTTTTCAACAATGCCATTTGAAATTATGGGTTTAGGAGAGGGTTCTGGAATGGTGTTTAACTCATACCTTGATATTTGGTTAAGTGCATCTTTGCTTGGATTAATCTTTCATATACTAATTTTGATATTTTCTATTAGTGGGAGATACTATTTTACACTTGTACTTCCACTTTTATATTTTATTTTTGCAAATTTTAATCCTGCAATTGGAGATGAATACTACTATCTATTTTTGGGTCTATCATATGGGATAATTCAAAAATATGTAAAAAAAAGAGAAAGTTATGCATAAAAAAATTGCCTTTATAGCAATCTCATATATAGTAAAGTATGATGGAATTAGTGTTTATACTGAAAATTTATTACAAGCACTACTAAAAAACTTAGACAATAAACAGATGATTGATGTCTATGTTGGTAAAAGTGCATTAATGCTTTTAAAAAATAGAGTATTAGAAGAGAGAGTAAATTTTATACCAATTAATGATAATAATTTTTTTATCATCGTTATTTCCAATATATACAACTCTGCCACTAAATATTGCTCTAACTACGCTATTTGGTTGGTAAGGTTTAATTGTTATAGAATCGTTATAG
>JALWLB010000088.1 GCA_027081145.1 Campylobacterales bacterium | reverse complement strand
ATCAATGATTGTATAGAGTTTTGTAAAAGATATCTCTTTTTAATATATTGCATCAATACTCCCTATAAAAGAAGATTATACTAAAAATAGACAAAAAAAGAAAACATTATAGCACAAAAGTAAAAATTTTTTGTGCTATTTTACTATTTTACACTCACTAAGAAACTATAGCAATTTTTAAAACATCTTCTATAGTTTTTACAGGGATGATTTTAAGAGCTTTTGAGACTTCATCAGGAATTTCATCCAAATCTCTCTCATAATTTTTTTGAGGAATCAAAACAGTATCTATCTTAGCTTTGTGAGCTGCGATTAGCTTCTCTTTTAAACCTCCTATTGGAAGAACTAAGCCAGTTAGAGTCAATTCACCAGTCATACCAACATTTGCTTTGATTTTTTTCTCAAGTAGTATCGAAAATATTACCGTAGCCATTGCAATTCCAGCACTTGGTCCATCTTTTTTTGTAGCACCTTCTGGTACATGAATATGAAGATCATAATTTTTATATAGTTGAGAGTTTTCGTTAGATGATTTTTTAGAAAATTTTTTATCTATCAAAACACTTACAACACTAAGTGCAATTTTGGCTGACTCTTTCATAACATCACCAAGACTACCAGTTAATTGGAGTGAACCTTTACCTTTTGTTTTAATAGCCTCTATTTTTAAAACATCTCCACCAACTTTAGTCCATGCTAAACCATTTACAATTCCAATGGAGTCTTTTTTATCTATAGGCTCTATGCTAAATACCTCTTTATCTAAATATTTTGAGAGATTTCTAACACTTATTGTGACTTTTGTTTTTGAGCTATCTTCTAAAAGCTCTTTTGCAACCTTTCTTAAAATATCAGCAACTCTTCGTCTAAGGTTTCTAACTCCTGCCTCTCTAGTATAATCACTAATAATAAGCTCCAATGCACTTTTTGTAATATTTACCTCTGCATTTTTTAAGCCATGTTTTTTAAGCTCTTGAGGAATGAGATACTTTTTTGCAATTTCATACTTCTCTTGAGGTGTGTATGAGCTTAGATAGATAAACTCCATTCTATCTCGTAGAGGTGAAGGAATTGAGCTTAATTGGTTAGCAGTTGCTATAAATATAATTTTGCTAAGATCTATATTGAAGTTTAAAAAATAGTCTCTAAAGTTATCATTTTGTTCAGGATCTAAGATCTCTAATAAAACAGCAGTTGGATCTCCTCTATGGCTTCTAGCCACTTTGTCAATCTCATCTAAAACTATAACAGGATCCATCTCTTTTGCCTCTATAAGGCTTTGGACAATTCTTCCTGGCATCGCACCTATATAAGTTCTTCTATGTCCTCGCAACTCATTTACATCTTCTAATCCACCAAGTGCAATTCTTACCAGTTTTCTTTTTAATGCTTTAGCAATAGAGTTTGCCAATGATGTTTTTCCAACTCCTGGAGGACCTACAAAACAGATAATTTCACCCTGTTTATCAACTCTTTTGATACCTCTTCTTTCTATCAATTCTCTAACTGCAAAATACTCTTCAATCCTCTCTTTTGGCTTTTTTAAAGAGTAGTGATCAGCATCGAGTTGTCTTTTTACATCCTCTATATTTACCTTTTTCTTTGAGTATCGACCAAATGGAATCTCCAAAACCCAATCCAAATAACTTTGTATAACATTTGCATCGCTAGAGTCAGGATGTATTTTGGCAAATCTATTTATCTGTTTCTCTACCTCTTTGATAGCCTCTTTGTTCATAAATTTCTTTTTTGCATTTAATTTTTGTCGATACTCTTCTATCTCCTCATCTCTTTGAGTATCAATTCCTAACTCTTTTTGTATCTCTTTTAGTTGCTCTTTTAAAAAGTACTCTTTATTTACTTTGTCTATTTTTGAGTGTACTTTTGATTTTATCTCTCTTTGAAGTTTGCTTAGTTTTATCTCTTGAGAAATTATCTCTATAAGTTTTAAAAGCCTTGTTTCTATATTGGTCTCTATAAAGAGTTTGTATGCTTGATCTTTTTTGATTTTAATTGTACTTGAGATTAGATCTGCTATTCTATCTGGATCGTGATTTTCTTCTATAGTTCTTAATAGATCTGGCGGAAATAGTCCGCTTGTAGCCGATAAAGTTCTAGTCTTTTCTCTTAAAATCTCTAAAACGGCGTTAATTTTTAACTCATTGTAACTATCTTTTCTGATAATATCCACAATTGCACTCAAAGGATGCTCATCAAGCTCTTCGATAATTTTCCCTTTTGCCAAACCTTGAAATAGTATTTTTACTCTACTATCTGGTAGCATAACTTTTCTCATAATAGTACCAATAACACCTGCATCATAACATGAGCTAAAACTTCTCTCACCTTTGTGATTCTCTTTTGAAGGTACTATCATAATTAATGAGTTGTTTTCAAGTGCGGAGTTTACTGCTTCAATATCATTTTGATTTGATAAAAATATGGGTGATATCATAAATGGATATAAAAATATCTCATCTTCTACTACTATATTTACTTTAGCTGGAAATGTGGCATAATTGTCTATTTGCATAAATTCTCCTGATTATTATTCAAAAATGGATCTTAAAAAGCTCTTTTTAGGTAATATCATGTCGGTATTTTTTAACCATGAATCATCAAGCTTTTTTTGATATACCTTGACTCCGTTAACCTTGTTGGTTCTTTTATAAAGTTTCACTATCTCTTGATTTAGAGCATACTCACCAAGATATAATCTTGTTAGCATAGTATGAACTATTGGATTGTATAAAGAGTTTGGATATTTTTTTAAGTACTTGTTTGCATATGCAATACTACTAATTAGCAGAGCTTGATCTCTATTTTGGTACTTAAAAGCTTCAAATTTTGATTTAATTTTTAAAAATTTTAAATATTCGATATTTTTTGAAGTTGCATATCTTTTTATATACTCATCTATATAAAATTCTGCCAATCTATGCTCTTCATTTTCACTATGAGCGGTTATTAAAATCAATAGTGCCTCTTTAAGCAAAGGTGAAGCTACATGTTCACTAGATAAGGAGATATACTCTTCATCAGCTTTATCTAAATTCCCAAGTCTTATCTCTTTTATAATGCTATTGTACCAATATTGGGCAGATCTTATATGTTTATTAGTGTTTTTGTTTTTTGATGCACAACCAAATAAAAAAATGAGTAACCCAAATAGAAAAGTAATTTTTACAAGCTTCATAAAACCCCTTAACATTTTTATCTATTTTATCATTATTAATGTTACTATTGCATAAAAATAGTCGATATTAAATTAATTGATGATAAAATGAATACAAAAAAGGTTGTGGATGGTTTTTGATATAGTATCACCAATTTTAGGATTTGAAGATTTAAAAAAGGTAGAGTTTGAACTAATAGATGATTTTTTTGCAAAGATAAAATCACTTGATAAAAATAGGCCTATCACTTTTAATCTTATTCAAAGTCCAAAAATTAGAGAGTATGAGTTTGAGATACCAAGTTTTTATAAAGATCTTTTAAAAATCGAAAAAAACTCTAATCTTTTAGTATATTCTATATTGATTATTCAAGATCCTATTAAAAACTCTACTATAAATTTACTGGCTCCTTTGATCTTTAATGTGGATGCTAAAATATTAGCTCAAATTACACTAGATAATGTAAAATATCCAGATTTTCATATCTTAGAGCCTATATCAAAGTATGTATAAATGATAAAAACTTTAACATTAATTGGCAGTGGTAAAATGGCACAAGCTTTGGCTATGGGACTAGCTAAGAGTTATCGAGTAGAGTTAGTTGCTAGAGATAAGCAAAAACTTCAAAAGATTAAAGATCAGTGTAGTGATATAAAAATACAAACTCTAAATGACTCTTTTGATATAGATAAAAGAGATATTTTATTGTGTATCAAACCAAATGCACTAAAGAGTGTATCTAAAAAATTTCAAGGTGTTGCAAACTCTATCATATCGATACTAGCTGGTACAAAATTAGAAGAGTTAAAAAAACATATAAAAGCAAAACATTATGTAAGAGCTATGCCAAATTTAGCAGCTACTTATCAAAAATCTATGACATCTTTAAGCGGTGATGAGAGCTTTAAAGATGAAGCTATAAAGATATCTCAAAGTTTTGGTAAAAGTATTTGGTTAAGTAGTGAAAAAGAGATTGATATTGCAACTGCAATTGCAGGAAGTGGACCAGCATTTTTAGCTTTGGTGGCTGAAGCTATGGCAGATGGTGGTGTAAAAGAGGGATTAAAAAGAGAAGATGCTGTAAGCTTAGTTTTGGGAGTGTTTGAAAGCTTTATTCCACTTTTAAGCAATACGCATCCAGCGATTATCAAAGATGAAGTAATGAGCCCAGCAGGAACAACTGCTGCTGGTTTTTGTGCATTAGAAGAGTCTAAAGCAAGAGATGCTTTTATAAAAGCGATTTCAAAAGCTTACCAAAAAGCTTCTGGTAGGGGTTGAGTTTTATACTTAATTCAATAAAGATTATTTTTTTTCAATATCTCAATCAATCTATTATCATCAATATTAACGATCTCTGTTTTGGTATAAATATCTAGTAGATATATTTTTTCATTCTTGCTGCTTCTTTAAGTTCATCAATTTATACATATAATACTCCAAATCTGTTTTTCTATATTATTTATATATCATTGTCAAATATTTTCTTTGAACCTCTTTTTCTGAATATTTCAAAGCATTTTTTAGACTCTCTTTATCAAAATACTTCAAATTTTTGTCTATAAAATTAAATACAATTTGTTTATCTATTTTATATATATCATGTAGTATCCATCCAACTGCTGTTTTTGCAAATCTCTCTTCTCTTTTTATTAATATATTGCAATTTTCAAATATATGAGGATAATATTTATCATCTTTTGTCAAACCAATAAAAGCAACCACTGAAGCTCTAGCTTTCCATAAATATTTATCACTTCTCCAAGATGATATAATATTAACTGCATCTATATCATATTTTTTGATTGTATTTGTTAAAACCCTTATACAAAACCAATCACAAATATTCCAATCATAAATCAACTTCTCTTGAAAAATTGTATCATACTGTTTTATCATGTATTCAAGAGAGACTTTATCAAATAGATAATTTTGTAATAGTAACACTCCAGCCAATTTATCCTCTGCCAAATCTTGTCTAAATAGCTCTAATGCTATCTCAATCTGTTCTTTAAAAGTTAAATTTTTTAAATGTTCGTTATACCAATCTTTTTGTAAATCTCTAATTTCAGGGATTCCAACACCTCTAAAGCTTATGACATCTTTCATATATCTTTCCCACCATAGCCTCTTTTTTTGAGATGAAATTTTTTCAAGTGATTTTTGTAGTCTATTTATGATTGCTATTTTAGTTTGGTGTGTCATATTTACCTTTAGTATAACTTAATATTAACACACATTATAACAAAATTACCTACATGATAAGAAAGAAATTTATATAAACAATCAAAAGATGTTTTTATTAACTAACTTTTATTTTTCAACATCAAGCACACTTTTTTGTGCCTCTTTTTTGCCATTTTTCTCTTTTGAGAAGAAGTATAACTCAACTCTTCTATTTTTTTCTCTTCCTTGTGGAGTTAAGTTTGAAGCTATTGGATCAAAGTCGGCTTTGCCTGAGGCTGTTAATAGTTTTGGCTCAATATCATTTTTAATTAACTCTTTTACTACAGAGATTGCTCTTGCAGTTGATAACTCCCAATTATCTTTGTATCTGCTATTTTTGCCTAATGAGCTATTATCTGTATGACCTATTACAGAGATTGATATATTTTTAGGCAATTGATCTATGATTAGAGCAATTCTTTTTAAAAAGAGTAGTGCATCTTCATTTTGTATCTTAGCGTCCCCTTTTTTAAAGAGTAAACTTGCAGGAAGCCTTATCATAAATCCATCTTCACTCTCTTCTAAAACAGTCTCTTTGCTAGTTTGAGTACTTTGTAGCATCTCATTTAACTCTATTATGGTTCTTTTTAGAGTTTTGATCTTTTGGGCAGTCTCATCATCTTGATCTATTGGTGTGGTCTGTTGTTGTCTCTCTTTGCTAACTTCTGTTTTTGTACCACCCTCAAGAACACTAAGAGCACCTGAGAGTGAACCAAAAGCCTCTTGAATTTTTTGCGAATCCATAGTTGACATTGATAGAAGAAGTACAAAAAATGTAAGAAGTAGTGACATAAGATCGCCAAAAGTGGCAAACCATGCTGGCATACATTTAGGACACTCTACTTTTTTACACTTTTTTGCCATTATTTACTACTTATCAAACTGACTTACTCTCTTATTTGGCTCTATAAAAGCCAACAACTTCGCCTCTAATGTTCTTGGATTATCACCAGCTTGAATAGACATGATTCCTTCAACAATCAAAGTTTTTAAAAGTATCTCATCTGCATTTCTAATCAAAAGTATATTTTCTACTGGACCACCTATCGTATTTCCCAAAATTGCCCCATACATTGTTGTTAATAGTGCCACAGCCATAGCAGGACCAATAGCCGATGGATCGGCCATATTTAAAAGCATAGCAACAAGTCCTATCAAAGTTCCAATCATACCCATAGCACCAGCAAATGATGCAATCTTTCCAAACATATCTGCGTTGGCTTTGTGTCTAGCATCTGTTAAATCTATATCGATCTCAAGTAACTCTCTTATCACCTCTGGCTCATTTCCATCAATTGCCATTGATAAACCTTTTTTTAAAAACTCATCATCCTCTTTTTCAGCATCTGCTTCAAGTGCTAAAATTCCCTCTTTTCTAGCTTTTGTTGAGTATTCAACCATCTTTGTTACAATTTTCATTGGATCGTGTGCAGGAGGACTAAAAGCCACTTTTAAAATTGATACAAACTTTTTCATTTGCTCCATCTTAAAAGCTATCAAAAGTGCACCAGTAGTACCACCAAAAACTATAAGAATTGATGGTACATCTATATAAGGACCTATACCAACTCCCATAGCCATTGCTCCTGCAAGTAAAATTGCAGTTAGAATCATTCCTACAATGGTACCTAAATCCATTACTTTTCCCCGCCTAATTATTTTATTGTTAAAATATCGGTAAAATTAATAAATAATTTAATATTTTGAACGATTTATGATATTATAGAGCTATAAATGGAAGGAATCTAATAATGGGTATATCAGTTACAATACTAGCTGCTGGTAAAGGGACAAGGATGAGATCATCTTTGCCAAAGGTTTTACATAAAATTTCAGGTTTTGAAATGTTATATTTTGTTATCAAAGAGGCAAAAAAGATTAGTGATGATGTTAGTGTAGTTTTATATCATGAGGCACAACTTGTAGAAAAGAGGATGAGAGAGTATTTTGATGATGTAAAATTTGTTTTGCAAGATCATGAAAATTATCCAGGAACTGGTGGAGCTGTTATGGGAGTTAAGAGCCTACATGATAAGGTACTGGTATTAAATGGTGATATGCCATTAATCGAAGCAGATGAGCTTGAAAAGTTTGCCAAAATAGATGCTGATATTGTAATGAGTGTAATTGAGCTTAATGATCCATCTGGTTATGGAAGAGTTGTTATAGAAAATGGTGAAGTTGTAAGAATTGTTGAGCAAAAAGATGCAAATGATGATGAAAAAAAGATAAATTATGTAAATGCGGGTATATACCTATTTAAAAATGATATATTAGCTGAGTATCTTCCAAAACTTAGCAATGAAAATGCCCAAAAAGAGTACTATTTGACTGATATTATAGAGTTAGCAAAAAATGATGGTTTTAAAATTGCTCCACTTTTTGTAAAAGAGGAGAATTTTAAAGGGGTAAACTCTCAGTATGATTTATCAAATGCAGAGATAATCATGCAAAATAGAATCAAAAAAAATTTTATGATAAATGGAGTTAGATTTGTACTGCCAGATACAACATATATAGATGCTAATGTTGTGATTGAGGGAGAGTCCATTATTGAGAGTGGAGTTTCACTCTTAAATGGAGCTTATATAAAAGATAGCCATATCAAAACAAACTCAGTTATTGAAGATAGTGAAATTATAAACTCTTCTATTGGTCCTTTAGCTAGAGTTAGACCAAAATCAAAACTTATAAATACCCATATAGGAAATTTTGTTGAAGTTAAAAAATCGACTCTAAAAGGTGTTAAGGCTGGACATTTGAGCTATTTAGGAGATAGTGATATAGATGAGGGTACAAACATTGGAGCAGGAACTATTACATGTAATTATGATGGAAAGAAAAAGTATAGAACAAAAATAGGTAAAAATGTTTTTGTTGGAAGTGATACCCAAATAGTTGCACCAGTTGTTATAGAAGATGATGTTTTGGTTGCTGCTGGAACAACTATCAACAAAGATGTAAAAAAAGGCTCTTTAGTAATTAGTAGAGTTGATATGAAATTGGTTGATGGCTTTTTTTATAAATTTTTTAAGGAGTAGTTGTTGTTTTCAAATCTTTTAGAAAATAAAAAGATTTTAGTAGTTGTTACAGGATCGATTGCAATTTATAAATCTTTAGAGCTTATAAGAGAGTTTATAAAATCAAATGCACAAGTTAAAGTGCTTATGAGTGAAGCTTCTAAAAGATTTATAACTCCTTTGACTTTTGAAGCAATTTCACAAAATGAAGTTTTACATGATAAGAGTGAATCGTGGGCAAATGATAACAATCATGTAGCAGTTGCAAAATGGGCTGATATCATAGTTATAGCTCCAGCTACTATAAACGCTATAAATAAATTAAGTAACGGTATTGCAGATGAGTTATATCTTCAAGCTATAATAGCTTCAAATAGACCAAAAATTTTAGCTCCAGCGGCAAATACTATCATGTACCAAAATCAAATTACACAAAATTCATTAAAAATGTTAAAACTGTTCGATTATACAGTAGTTGAGCCAATAGAAAAACTTTTAGCTTGTAATGATAGAGGCATTGGAGCTTTGGCTGAAACTAAAGATATCTTTTTTGCAACCTCTAAAGCTCTTTTAAAAGATGAGTATTGGGTAAATAGACGAGTTGTTGTTAGTGGGGGAGGGAGTATTGAAAGGATTGATGATGTTAGATTTATCTCAAACTTTTCAAGCTCTAAAATGGCACACTACCTATCACTAGCACTCTATCTAAAAGGGGCAGATGTATGTTTAGTTAGTACAAAAATTTTGGATTTTTTACCATCAAGTATTCATACTATTTTGGTTGAGAGTTCAAATGAGATGTTAGAGTATTTACAAGATGCACTAAATATCGCAAAAAAAGGTATATTAACTAAAGCTACTCTTATGGATAACTCAGCTGTCACTCTCATACAAAAAAAGCCATATCTTTTTATGAGTAGTGCAATTAGCGATTATGTACCAAAATATCCTCAAAGTGGTAAGATAAAAAAGAGTGACATTGGAGATAGTTGGAATTTGGAGTTAAAGAGAAATATCGATATTTTAAGCTCACTCAACAAAGATGGAGTATTTTCAGTTGGTTTTAAAGCTGAAATGGATGAAGAAAATGGATTGTTAAATGCAAAAAATATGCTAAAGAGTAAAAATTTAGATGCTATCTGTTTTAATGATGTGAGTAAAAACAGTTTTGGAAGTGATGAAAATGAGATTGTTTTAATCTTAAAAGATAAAGAGGTTAAATTAGAAAAGAATTCAAAACTGAATATCTCATTTGAAATATTAAAAAATCTTAAGATTGATTGTGATTAATAAAATTGCATCTTTAGCTAAGATAGAAAATATTTTAGCAAAAATGAGTAGTGTTAGATTTAATGCAATACTGCCAGTAAATATAGATGTAAAAGAGAAAATTGATCCAACAAGATATCTTTTACAAATTGGCAAAAGAGAAATCAGCACAAAATCTTTGATAGATCTTGAAGTTGGCTCAAAGTATTGGGGTGTTTTAAAAGAGGATATGAGAACAAACTCCATAAATTTATCAAATCTTTTAAAAAAGCCAAAACTTTTAAATCTCAAAAATCAAATAAATCTACCTCATTTTAGCAAAGAAGCCTTTTTAGCACTCATATCAAAAGAGAATCCAAAATCGGAGTTAAAAGCACTAATGCTTCAAAGTTTGGCAAATGCCAATTCAAAGAGCGATTTTGTAATTTTAAGCAATATGTTATTGGCTTTAAATGAGAATGTATTTTCATTTGTCTTAAAAGAAGATAACAAAAACGCTCTATTTCAACTAAGAAAGAGAAAAAAGCCTATAAAATCTGCTACAAAAGAGGATATAGAGCTGGAGTTTTATGCTGCGTTTGAGCATTTAGGACCAGTTGAGGGTGTAGTAGAGTCTATTTCTAAAGAGATAAAACTTACTCTCAATTTATATTATGAAAATAGTGCAATTTTTTTACAACGAGAGTTAAAAAATTTAGGTATGATTGCAAAAATTAATGTAAATAAAGATATAACTCCTCTTTTTGAGTCAAATGAGTCTTTGTTGGATTTAAAGGGTTAATGTGAATGAGTTAAAACATGTTGCAATTATTATGGATGGAAATGGTAGATGGGCAAAAAAACGAAATCTTTTACAAAGAGTAAATGGACACGAAGAGGGTGCTAAAAGAGTTAGAGAAATTACCATAAAAGCTAGTAATTTAGGAATAAAGTATTTAACCCTTTATGCCTTTAGTACAGAAAATTGGAAAAGACCAAAGAGTGAAGTGTCATTTTTAATGCAACTTATGCAAAGATATCTAAAGAGTGAACTTCCTATGTTTTTAGAAAATCGTGTAAGATTTCAAACGATAGGAGATATCTCAAAACTTCCTCAAAATTTACAAGATGCTATAGAATATACAAAAGAAAAAACTGCCCATTTTGATGGATTGACTCAAGTTTTGGCTATAAATTATGGATCTCACGATGAGATTTTAAGAGCGGTTAATAAAGCTATAAAAATTGGCAAAGAGGTAGATGAGAGATCATTTGAAAAGTTGCTTGATACAAAAGATTTTGATCCAGTCGATATACTTATAAGAACTGGTGGAGATAAGAGAATTTCAAACTATCTTTTGTGGCAGTGTGCTTATAGTGAGCTATTTTTTACAGATACTCTATGGCCAGATTTTAAAGCAGATGAGTTTGAAAGAATATTAAAAAAGTTTTATACAATTGAGAGACGATTTGGTGGAGTTACATGATAGAGATATTTTTATCTGTTTTATTTGGACTTTTGTTTGGATCATTTTTAAATGTATTGATCTTGCGAATTCCAAAAGAACAAAGTGTCATCTTTCCATCATCACATTGTCCTAAGTGTAAAAACAAACTAAAGTTTTATCATAATATCCCTATATTGTCATGGCTATTTTTAAGAGGTAAATGTGCATTTTGTTCTCAAAAGATATCTATTCAGTATCCATTAGTTGAACTCTTTAGTGCTTTAATATTTTTAGTGATCTTTTTACAAAATTCAAATATAACTCAAGCACTAGTTGCATCTTTGGTTTTTGCACTCTTGTTTGGATTGTCCATTATAGACTTTAGATATAAGGCAGTTCCAGATTCATTAAATTTAGCAGCATTAAGCTTAGCGATGTTTTCTTCAGATATGATAGTAGATAACTTTATAAATGCACTCTTATTTGCTGGTGGATTTTCACTTTTGAGATTTTATGTATCTTTTATTGTCAAAAAAGAGGCTTTAGGTGAAGCTGATATAATGATCGCAGCAACTATTGGAGCTATGGTTGGAGTAAAACTTGGGCTTATTTGTATATTTTTATCAGCTATTATTGCACTACCTGTTTTTATGATTGTAAAAAATAGAGATCTTGAAATTCCTTTTATTCCATTTTTAGCAATAGCACTATTTTTAGTATATATATTTGATGAGTTTTTTTTAAAGGTCTTTATAAATATTTATGGATAGATCGAGTAGGTATATACTAAATAACTTTTTTACTCTCTTTAGCTCACTCTTTTTTACGCTTTTTTTTATGGTTTCTGTTATATTTTTTGTAAATATCTCTCAACTTACTTCACTATTTAAGGTAACTTTTATAGATCTGTTGCAACTTTATATCTTTTTGCTTCCTCAAATTTTAGTATATACTCTTCCAATTACATTTTTTATCTCAATTGCAATTTCAACTTATAAAATGTCCAAAGATAATGAGGCTATTGTTCTATTTGCTCTTGGTCAAAGTCCTAGTATATTTGCAAAACTATTCTTCTTTGTTTCGCTAATAATCTCTATATTTTTACTAATTTGCTCTTTAGTTTTTATGCCACTTGCAAATCAGTTATATCATAATTTTATTGAACAAAAAAAGACAGAAGCAAAACTCAATATAAAAGCGACAGAGTTTGGGCAAAAGTTTTCAAATTGGAATGTTTTTATAAACAGATCAAAAAAAGAGGGTTATAGTGATGTAATTTTGTACAATAAAGCTAAAGAGAAAAATGCTACAGACAATTTTATAATTGCAAAGGAGGCTAAAATAGTTCAAAATGCAGATGCAATTGAGTTTAAATTAAAAGAGGGAAGAGTATTTAGTATCAAGATAGATGAGATTATCCAAAGCAATTTTGGCTCTATGAATATTAGATATACTCCAAAAATTATCGATTTTAAAACCAAGACTCTAATAGAGTATTGGCTAGAGGCAAAAACAAGCACTTCAAGAGCAAAACAGCTCTCTTTTCATATCTTGATATCTATCTTTCCTCTTGCCACATTTTTGTTTGCACTCTCATTTGGAATTGTACATACAAGAATTAAAAAATCAAATATCTATTTCTCTTTATTTGTTGTAGTGGTTAGTTATTATCTACTTATCTATCAAGCTTCATCAAATATACCATTTATTGGGATTGGAGCTATCTTTGGACTATTTTTTATTACTTCTATACTCTTTTTTAGAGAAAAAATTTTAAAAAGGTATTAACTCTTATTTAGTACATAACACAACTTAATGCCATATAAAAATATAATCCAAGATAGATAGATCCATAATAAAAAAAACATAATGATACTAAATGAGCCATAGATATTGAGATAAGTTTCATTATAAGTTATATAATAGACAAAAAGAGCTTTTGATAAGAACCAAACCAAAGATGCAATAAAAGAAGATATAAAAGCATTTTTAAAATAAACTTTTGTGTTTGCTGAGATTTTATAGAGTATAAAAAATATTAACCATACTATTAGGTATGAGCTTATATATGTGATATCATGTATAAAAAAAGTTGCTTTCATAGATAGATATAGTGAAACTCCAAGTCCAATTGGAGCTAAAATAGAGATTAAAAGATATAAAGATATTGAGTGTAAAAATTTTCGTGGAGCGGTTTTAAAAATTCTATTTACCACATACTCAAAATCATCAAAGAACATAATCGAAACATACAAAACAAATCCAAATCCAATATATCCCAAACTATCACTACTTTGTAAAAACTCTTCTACATGATTGATTATCTCTTTTTGGTTTGTTGGCATCACTAGTGAAAATATAAACTCTTTTACACTCTCTAAAAAGATAGAAAATATACTAAGATGTGAAAATATAAAAAAAGAGATTATCAGTATTGGAATAAGAGCTAAAATAGTATGAAAACTAAGCGAAGCTGCATAATGAAGCAGTGAGTGATCAAAAAAAAATGTTTTTAATTTTCGTTTCAATTAATTATCTCCTTTTTGTTGGAAGTAAATTCCAACAAAAATTCCCCTCTCTAAAGCTTTGCCCTAACGGGCAAGAGATAAAACACTTACGATTTTTGTCTTTAATTATGATTTTATCAAAAACCATAAGTGTTTTATCATGTAATTATCTCCTTTTTGTTGGAAGTAAATTCCAACAAAAATTCCCTTCTCTAAAGCTTTGCCCTAACGGGCAAGAAATAAAACACTTACGATTTTTGTTTTTAGTTATAATTTTATCAAAAACCATAAGTGTTTTATTATGTAATTATCTCCTTTTTGTTGGAAGTAAATTCCAACAAAAATTCCTTGAACCTATAGCCCCATTTTGCCAGGATTTAGGATATTGTTTGGATCAAATGCTCTTTTGATACTTCTAAAAAGTTCCATTTCAGCCTCATTAAAAGCGATATTCATAAAAGGAGCTTTACTAAGTCCAATTCCATGTTCACCACTTAATGTACCACCAAGATCGACTGTAATTTGAAAAATCTCTTCAATTGCTTTATGTCCAATTTCTAATTTATCAAGACTCACCATAACATTTGTATGTACATTTCCATCACCAGTATGACCAAAACAAGGAATTTTAAGATCATACTTTTTAGAGATTTTATCAATCTCTTCTAAAAGTTTAGGTAGTTTACTTCTTGGAACTGTTATATCTTCATTTAATTTTTTCTCTCCATACATAGCAATTGATTGACTTGCATTTTTTCTTGCAAACCAGATATCATCTACCTCTTTTTGATTTTTTGCTATTTTAAATTCACTACATCCATTTTCTTTGAAAACTTTTTCAATAATCTCTAGCTGTAAGTTTAAATCAAGCTCTAAGTTACCATCAACATCACTTATTAAAAGTGCTCCAGCATCTTTAGCTAAGCCGATATTAAACTTTTTTTCAACTGCTTGAATGGTTAATTTATCTAAAAACTCCATAGCAACAGGGCTAACTCCACTAGCCATTGTTTTATAAACTGCATTCATAGCACTATTTACACTATCAAAAACCCCCATAATAGTCTTTGTAAGTTTTGGTTTTGGTATAAGTTTTAGTGTGATTTCACTAATGATTGCTAATGTTCCTTCACTTGCTATTAAAATTCCAGCTATATTGTATCCTGCTACATCTTTTATGGTTTTTTTACCAGCTCTTATAACTTTTCCATTTGGCAATACCGCTCTTAGAGCCATAACATAATCTTTTGTTATGCCATATTTTGCTGCTCTCATACCACCTGCATTTTCACTTACATTTCCGCCAATGCTAGAATAATTCTCACTTGCTGGATCTGGTGGATAGAAAAGATCAAACTTTTCAACCTCATTTTGTAAAGTTTTATTAATAACTCCAGGTTGCACAACTGCCACCATATTTTTTAAATCTATCTCTAAAATTTTATTCATATGTTTCTCAAGAGCTAAAACGATGCCACCATTTACAGGTAGTGCCCCTCCTGTAAAACCACTTCCAGCACCCCTTGGTGTTATTTTGATGTTGTGTTGATTACAGTATGATAAAATTTTACTAATATCATCTTCATCTCGTGGAAAAATAACACAATCTGGACTAAAGTGCTCTCTTGTAGCATCATATGAATAGGCTCTTAGATGGGCTTTATCAATATAGATATTCTCTGCTGTGACTATATTTTGTAAATTTTGAAAATGTCTTTTATCTATCATCTTTTAAACCTAAAAAGTTTGTATAATATTTATCATAATTCTTTACTTCACCTGTTGTAAAAAAGTTTAAAATTGAGACACTCTCTAAATCAATTCGAGAATAAAATGGCTTTAATCTCTCTTTTGATTCCTCTATCATAACAGATTTTATAACCTTAAAACTGTTACAATCAACAAAATATGCTTTATCTTTGATTGCAAAAAGTAAAAGTGCAAATGTATTTGTTTTGCACACTTTTGAAAAATCCTCTTTTGTTGGTGATTTATTTCCACTATCGATTAACTCCATTGTTAAAATATCTGGATGAACCCAGTCAAGATCTGAGAATTTTTGTTGAACATATTTAAAAGTTTTTAAATTTGGAACTATTGGTAATGCTTTATTATAGAGATAATTTAGTATAACTTTATCACCACTCTTAGGCTCTATCTTATAAGATGGGAGAGCATCTTGTTTTAAATAATCAAAATCAAAAAATTTTATTTTTGCAAACTTTTCATCTTTTTCTATAACAATTGCACCTTTTGAGATAGTTTGATGCTCATTATCAAATTTATGCATAATTACTCCACTAGATCCAACCTCTATAATGGGATCAGCTTTAATTAGTGCACTATCTTTATCTATACTAATAATTTCACTCTCATACCGGTTTAAAAAATTTTTACCAAAAATAGAGCTAATAAAAAGCAAAAGTAAGATTAAAGTTTTATACATGATACACCTTTAAGAGTTTTTATTTTCAATAGATTATACAAAAAACTCTTAAGGGCACCTCCAACGCCATTAAGCTAAGCCTACAAACACTACAAATGTGGGCTTTTATTTGATTAATTTCCAACATTTTTCTTTTAATTTCTCATTGATATCATAAGTCATAGCAGACTCATAATTTGTCAAAAAGGTAGTTGCAAAAATCTTGTTTAACTGCAAGGTAGATTGATCTGTAAAATTTTCTAAAGAGAGTCTATTTTTAATTAAATAATTTTTAAAGTTTTTATTTCTAGATCAAGTTTTTTGAAATCATTAACATTGTTAGTTACTATATCAAACCCATAAACTAATGCTGTTGCACCTATTATAGCA
>JALWLB010000087.1 GCA_027081145.1 Campylobacterales bacterium | reverse complement strand
ATGGTAAATAAACATAGAGTAACTATAACAGACTACTCTAACGGAGGCATCTCAAAAACCATCTTTGTATTTGATCTTTCAACTATAAAAAAGATACCAAACTATGAAAAAGAGGAAGGGTTTGAATTGGTTTTCAAGAGTGATTACGATAAGTACCATCAAGGATATTGCCTAAAAGAGAATAAAATTTTATCCGATGAAGAGATTTTTAGAAGAGGGATTACTCAGCAATTAAAGAAATTACTTACAGTAGTAGAAAAAATATCTACATTTAGATTTAACAACTATGGAAATCCAAAAGATAAAGAACCTGTTAAATACTATCTGCTAAGTGAGGTAAATGCTACAAACTGGTATGAGAAATTTACAGCAAACTATGACATCACAAAAAAATCAGGATTAAAAGAGATGCTCTTTAAGACATTTAAGGCTAAACCCATCGATGATATTGCTAAATACTTAACGATCGATATGAACACTATGACAGCAGGTTTTAAAGAGCCTATAGTGCTAGGAGAGGGAGATGGCACTTATATTTTTATGGTTGGAAAAGCCTTTTTTCTATACAAATGGGGCAATAAACATGCGTTCAATAATTTTTATGCAACATCTTTTGTACCAAAAAAAGAGATATACAAAAGTGACAAATTAAGATATGAAGAAAATCAAAAAAGAAAAGGTGGTGGAGATGGTTCAAAGGCAGCTTTTCAAGTGGATCACTGCGGTAATGTGAATTACTATGTAGAAAAAGAGTTTCAAATGAGAAATGAATTTTAATTACAAATAATAAATAGGAGAGATAAAAGTAGCCTGTCCCCTTTACTCTTTAGAGATGATTGAACATCTTGAAAGATTTTCATTACAAGCCAAAGTTGCTTGAGAACAAACATAACAAATACAAGAAGAGGAATATTTGACTCCAATAGCTCAAATATTCCTCATGATAGTCGAGTTCAAAACATCTTTTGGTAAAAAAATATTTTAAGTCATTGAGCTATTCCAAAAAATACATAACAGACTATGGGAGGCTACAACTTTTTTAAAAAAATATTCAGCATATTTAATATAGTACTATCATAATAAGTTTTTCAGAAATTATTAATTTTTTATACGATATAATTATCCGTATAATTATAGGTAAAATTACCAAATAAAGGATTTATTATGGTAACATATGCACAAAATGAATTAGTCCCATCAACAGATATATCAAAAAAATTTGGCTCTTTTTTGGCAAAAGTATCTAATGGAGATGTTGAAAAAATTGGGATTTTAAAAAATAACAAAATTGAAGCTGTTATACTTCCAACTTTTATTTATGAAAGCTTAATTGAACTAATTGATGAAAAAGAGAATGAGCAGTTGCTAAAAATTGTTGAAAATAGATTAAAGACACCCAAAAAAGATTATTTAGATGGAACAAGTGTATTAAGAGAGTTAAATTTATCTTTGGATGATTAAAATGTATGATTATAAATTTCATCCAGAAGCAGAAAAAGAGTTAAAAAAATTAAATAGAACAATACAAATCTTATTTAGTAAAAAACTAAAGCAAATTTTAAAAAACCCTGAACTAGGGTATGATCTAGGCAATAAAAACAATCTTAAATTAGCAGGGCTTAAAAAAATCTATTTTGATGGTAAAAGATACAGGATAGTCTATGAAGTTATTGATGATGAACTTATTTTATATATCATTGCTATAGGAAAAAGAGATAATTTAGAAGTCTATAAAAAAGCAAATGAGCGTAAACAAGATAACAAAACATAGAAAAAATCTGTAGTCACCAATGGTAAAGATTTATGAGCAAAAAGATATGCAATCAAAACAAAATATAAAAAGTTAAAGCCTGACGCTTTTTATCCTTTTTTACACTTAGAATATTTAGACTCTATTTTTTATTTTTTTGTAGAAATTTTCTCTTTTGGCAATCATGTAATAAAATATAATT
The DNA here is from genome assembly GCA_027081145.1 of Campylobacterales bacterium. Classification (GTDB taxonomy): domain Bacteria; phylum Campylobacterota; class Campylobacteria; order Campylobacterales; family QNZT01; genus JALWLB01. The sequence continues at coordinate 2,301 of JALWLB010000087.1, read as the reverse complement.
TTGTCGTTTGTAACTTCATAGGCTATGCGATATTCAACGGAGTTTTCTTTGAAATGGTATGAATGTATGTTTGAAAGTATTCCTTTGAGTGTTTCATATCTAAGTGGATCTTTGAGTATGTTGTTCAAATGGTATGAATGTATTTTTTTAACAATATGTTTATCAATCTTTTTTAAATCTGATTTTATTTTTGGATGGAACTCTTCTTTATAAATCGCCAAAAATTTCTTCTTTTGAAAGTGTTTTGATTTTGTTGCTTTTTATTTCTTTAATACGCTTAAAAAGCTCTTGTTCAAAATTTTCATCTGTGAGTAGATCTATCTTAGCAACATTTTCAGGAAGTAGTTTTAAAAAATCTACAATTTTGTTTACATAGTCATCTTTGACCTCTATTTTTATAGTCTGCATAGATAGCCTCCTTAATTATTTTTAAGTTTTCACATTATATCAAAGTGTATAATTTTTTGCAATACTTCACTTCACTTTCGGGGTTAGTTGCCACCTTTACCGTAAATATGATTAGTTACAAACTTAAAGTAATTTTTAGAGATTTGAGTGGTAACGAACAATAGAGATTTATCATAATTTATAAAATTCAAATAATTGAATATCTAGTCGATATTTTGATGGATTGCAAAAAAATTGCATAAGGAGAATACTTTGCGTAAAAAAACTATCATAATCACTACTGTTGTTTTATCAGTGATTGTATTTGTTGGATATATGGTAAATAAACATAGAGTAACTATAACAGACTACTCTAACGGAGGCATCTCAAAAACCATCTTTGTATTTGATCTTTCAACTATAAAAAAGATACCAAACTATGAAAAAGAGGAAGAGTTTGAATTGGTTTTCAAGAGTGATTACGATAAGTACCATCAAGGATATTGCCTAAAAGAGAATAAAATTTTATCTGACGAGGAGATATTTAGGAGAGGGATAAAAGACTATTTAGAAAAACGCATGGAACTGTATGAAAAAGAATCTATATATATTTTTAACTGTTGTAGTGGCGAAAGAAAGAGAGAACCTGTTAAATACTACCTGTTAAGTGGGGTAAATGCTACAAACTGGTATGAGAAATTTACAGCAAACTACGACATCACAAAAAAGTCAGGATTAAAAGAGATGTTCTTTAAGACATTTAAAGCTAAACCCATCGATGATATTGCTAAATACTTAACGATCGATATGAACACTATGACAGCAGGTTTTAAAGAGCCTATAGTATTGAGTAGAGGAGATAATTATCATTTTATGGCAGGAAAAAGCTTTCTACTATTTAAAAAAGGTGATGTGTATAGTTTCAATTATAATGAAGTATTTTTGATTTCAAAACAAGCTATACGGAAGAGTGAAAAAGAATATTACGATGAATTTCAAAAAGAAATGGGTGGAAGTGGTCCCTTAAAAAAATTCTACTACAAGGTAGATTACTGCGGTAATGTTGATTACAATGTTGAGAAAAAATTCTCAATGTCATTTAACGGCGGATAATGTAAATTTAATAAACAATAAAATAAAACTAAAAGGAGAATAATAAAATGCCAAGAATTAATTTAGATGATGAAAACTATGCAGCAGAGGTACTATCATACTATTTATGGGGACAAAAAAATGCACCAAGTCCAAGTGAGATAACAAACAACAGATGGATAGATAGAACAGAAAAGATCACATTAAGTGTCGATCCAAATCAGTTTATAGCTAAAAATGGCGATCTCTTTAATGCAAAAGATTTTAAACTAGCAGAGAGATAAAAGTAGCCTGTCCCCTTTACCTGTTTGTAGAGAGTCTTCTAAATTACTAAAATTAACTTGATTTTGTACTTTTATAAGAGCTACAATCTTATCACCACCAAGGCAAATATAATACTCAAATTGCATACGATTTTCTTTAGTTATATAACCACCTCCAGTTATATACTCAAATTCAATATTGCCTAATTTTAGTTTGTTTTTTAACGAATCAAAAAAGAATGCTTCGGCTTCAGTTTTTTTTCACTTTCTATACCACCAATTAGATATTTTAATTCTTTCGTTCTTTTGTCAAAATCTTTATCATACATTTATAATGCTCCAAGATATTTTGGTTACAGATAAACCTTTGACCTGCTATAGTGTCACTAATAAATATCTCATTATATCAACATTATCTCTAAAGCAAAAAAATCTTTTAATTTGAAATGAATATATTCTTTTCAAATAGTTTCATAAATTTTAAAAATTATACAAATTTATATCTCAATACTTTAGAATTTAAAAAACAAACCGATTTTATCTTTGTTACAAAAATTTT
>JALWLB010000086.1 GCA_027081145.1 Campylobacterales bacterium | reverse complement strand
TTATTGTAGTATATATACCATTATCTAATTTTTGTACAAATTCCCAAGCATTTGCATCTTTTAAAGCTTGTATAACTTTTTGCTCATCTATAGCTTTAGAGTATGCGACATTGGCTGCAACTGTATCATTAAATATATAAACTCTTTGTGTTACAACGCTTATGGTCTCTCTTAAGCTTTTTAAAGAGTACTCTTTTAAATCTATATCATTTATAAGTATTTCACCATCACTTGGATCATAAAATCTTAATATTAAATTTGCAATTGAGCTTTTTCCAGATCCACTACTACCAACAAGTGCTACTTTCTCTCCAGCTTTTATCTCAAAATTGATATTTTTTAGTGCAGTTTCGTTATTGAAACTTAGTGATACATTTTGAAATTTTATAGACTCTATTTTATCTTTTATTGTTTTTACTCCATCAACTATTTTTGTTTTTCTATCTAGTACATAATAGATTCTCTCACTTGCAGCGATTGCATCTTGGGTTTGATTATATAGTTTTGAGACTCTTTTTACTGGAGTATAGAGCATAAATAAAGCTGCCATAAATGAAAAAAAACTACCAACACTCATATTTCCATCAATTACTTCTTTGCCACCAATTATGATAATCAAAGCAGCACCAATTGCACCTATTGTTTCCATAATAGGGGTTACTAACTCTCCTGTTCTTGTAGATTTGATATTTATTTTAAAAATCTTTTCATTGTGTGTTTTAAATCTATCAAGTTCGTATTTTTGGGCTCCACTTGCTTTAATAACTTCAATATTATTAAAAATTTCACTAAGTCTGGAGGTTATATCTGAAGTTTTTTCTTGAACTGCATGAGATAGTGATTTCATCTTTTTAGCTAAAATTGAGAGAGGTTTTAGAGCTATTGGAAGTATAATGAGTGCAAAAAATGCCATGATAGGATCAAGATATATTAGATATCCACTAAGAGCAAATATAGTTAAAACTTCTCGAATCATAAGTGGTATCATATTTGAGACTACCAATCTAACTCTCTCTATATCATTTATGGTTCTGCTTATTAACTCTCCACTTCTGTATTGGTGAAAAAAGCTCATCTCAAAAGTTAAAATTTTACTTAGTAATCTATCTCTTAATTTTCGAATTATATCTTGACCTATAAAGGCGGTATAATAGACTTGCATATATGTCCCGATACCTTTTAGTGTATATACAAATACAACTCCAAATGGTAAAATATAGAGCAAAGTTTCATCTTTGTTGATAAATATCTCATCAAGTACAGGTTTAATCATGTAGGCTATTGATGCTGTAGCGATAGCTGTTAAAATCATACCAAATATTGCTAAGCTAAATTGAGGAATATAGTCTTTAAAATATGGCGAGAATCTTTTTACAAGTAAAATAAAATGTTTCATCTAATAATCCCCTTTTTGTTGGAACTAAATTCCAACAAAAATTCCTCTCTAAAGCTTTGCCCTAATGGGCAAGAAATGAAACTCTCAAAATTTTTACTCTTATTGGTGATTTTATTAAAAATGATGTAGAGTTTCATTATTCACTTTTTTCCCAAAGTGTTTTTAAAGGAGTATCCATAATCTTTATATTCATAGATAAAAGTTTATCTCTAATTTCATCAGCAGTTTTAAAATCTCTATTTTTTTTGGCATCTGCTCTTTGTTGTAGTAGTGTTTCAATTATATCTTTTTCTTTAGCACTAACTCCAAATTGAAAATACTCAAAAGCATCTTGATAACCGATACCTAAAAGTTTTTGAATAAATTCTAAATTTGCATTTATCTCTTGTTTAAAGGCTCTGTTTTTAGGCTCTTTATCTAAAATCTCATTTGCACTATTTATCATCTCATCTATTTTTGAAAGAGTGAGAGAAATATTTAAATCATCACTTATATCATGTAGGATCTGTTTTTGGAAGTTAGTGTGGGTGTGGGTGTGAGTGTGGGTATGAGTGTGGGTGTGGATTCTTTTTTTTAGTCTATATAGCTTGTCTAGTCTCTTTTTAGATGCCAAAAGATCAACTTCGTTAAAATTAAAATTTGATCTATAGTGGGTTGAAAGTAGATAAAATCTTAAAACTTCGCCATTATACACTTTGAGAGCATCTTTTAAAAAAAAGCTATTGCCCAAAGATTTACTCATTTTCTCTCCATCAATTTGTACAAATCCATTATGCACCCAATATTTTGCTAAATTTTTATTTGAATGGCATCTACTTTGGGCAGCTTCATTTTCATGATGAGGAAATATCAAATCAGCCCCACCTCCATGTATATCTATTTGATACTCTTTATCTTTGTATGCTAAAAAGCTATCTATCATAGATGAACACTCTATATGCCAACCGGGACGACCTTTACCAAATGGACTCTCAAACGCCAATTCATCATTAGTTACTATTTTCCAAAGAGCAAAATCTTTTGGATCTCTTTTTTCATCATTTTTTTTGACTCTATCTTGTGTCATTTGCTCATCATCTTGTTTATGACTTAAACTAAAATACTCTTTATCTTTTGAAGTATCAAAATATATACCATCTTTGATCTTATAAGCATATCCACTATCTATCAAATCTTGGATAAATTTTATAATATGATCCAAAGATTTGGTCGCTTTTGGCTCAAGAGTTGGCTCTAGAATATTTAATTTACTCATATCATCTTTGTAACTTTTTATATAAAGGGAGGTAATCTCTTTTAAAGTTTTATTGGTCTGTTTCATTTTATTTATAATTTTATCATCAATATCAGTAAAATTTTTTACAAACTCTACGCTATATCCTAGTTGAAGTAAAACTCTTCTTAAAAGATCAAACACTATCGCACTTCTAGCGTGTCCTAAGTGTGCATCATCATAAACAGTTGGTCCACAAACATAGATTTTGACTCTATCTTTTTCAAGTGGGATAAATTTTTCTCTCTTTTTTGTGAGTGTGTTATATATAAACATTGATAAAATCCTTTAATATATAAAAAACTATCGTCCAAATAGTTATAAAGATTATAAAATAGAGTATTTTTTTATTTTTGATTATATCTAAAAATTTATTTACCCCATACTCTTTAATGGTTAAAAACAGAAGTATAAAACCAGATATTGAACTAGCAAGAGCTAAACCTCTCTCTTGTAAAATATTAATTAATACAATAGAGAGTACTATATTTACTGCCAAAGAGATACCAGAAATTTGAGCCGCTTTTTTTTGTCTATGGGTTGAGTATAACCATAAAGAGAATATTTTTGCCAATCCAAATGGCAATAATCCTATCATATACATATTTAAAACATTGGCTGTATTTATAGTATCTATTTGATTAAATACTCCTCTTTCAAACAAAAGCCAGACTATCTCTTTTGAAAATATAATTCCACAAATAGTTGCTAAGCTTAAAAGATATAGTAAAAACCAAAATCCTCTATTTAACATTTGATGAGCTTTCATGTAGTCTTTGTTTTTTAAAAATTTTGCAATTTTTGGAAATAGTGCAATTGAGGTTGCAATTGCAAATAAGGCTAAAGGAAATTGAAAGATTCTATTTGCAAAGTATAGATAACTAATACTTCCACTTACTAAAAATGAAGCAAGCCATGTATCTAAAAAGGCTGATATTTGAGCTGTGGAGTTTCCTATAATTGAGGCAAAAAATGTGCCTTTAAATCTTTTTTTATCATTTTTAATTTTTTGCTTTTTTTTGCCAAGATGTTTAAATCCACCTATTAAAAGTTTATCAAGGTGTAATCTTTTGATGGCAATTACATGAGTTAGTATTTGAAAAATACCACCTACTATAACAGCGTAACTCATATAATAGACTATGATATGAAGTTCAAAATCTTTTGCATATAAAAGGGCAAAAATTAAAGAGATATTCAAAAGTGCAGTTGAAAAAGCTGTTGTTGCAAAGTGATTTTTATATTGGAGCAAAGTTGCTAAAAATGTAACAATAAATATTAGTAAAAGATAGTAAAAATTGATTGCAACTAATGGAGCAGCTTTATTGATAGTCTCTTGATCAAATCCAAAAGCTATCAATTTTGTAAAAAAGTTATCAAAAATAGTGACTAAAATAGAAAAGAGTAGCAAAAATAGAAAAAATCTTAAAAATATTGCGACACTAAAGATACCTTTTTGTTTAGAAGATGCAAACGATGGTAAAAAGCTTTGTGTAAAAGCACCTTCAGCAAAAATTCTTCTAAAAAGATTTGGTAATTTAAAGGCAATTATAAATATATCGTTATATATACTAGCTCCCAAAGTGGAGGCTTGAAGCATATCTCTAATA
>JALWLB010000085.1 GCA_027081145.1 Campylobacterales bacterium | reverse complement strand
GATTTAGTGTGCAAAATTTTAAACAATTAGTTGATATTGCGATTGATTTAAATATGTGGAATGAAAAATCTATAGATAAAATACTTCCACAAGATAAACAAAACTCCAAAGAGATCATGAAAGAGTTAAAAGAGTATTATCAAGAGTTAAAAAATCAACCAATTAAATATGATAATTTTAAAGATATAACAATAAAACCACAAAAAATTCAAATAACTTCACAAGAAAAAGACTCTTTAGGATTTGGCTTGTGTCCTGTTGCTTCTAACAAAACAAGATGTTGTAATCTTTTGACTCTTGATGTAGTTGAGAGTTGTGGGTTTGATTGTAGTTACTGCTCAATCCAATCATTTTACAATGAATCACAAGTAAATTTTAACAAATCCTTTACAAAACAGTTACAAAACCTCAAGCTTGATCCAAATCAAACATATCATGTAGGTACTGGACAATCTTCAGACTCACTCATGTGGGGTAATAGATATAAAGTTTTAGATACTTTAGTAAAATTTGCAAAAGACAATCCAAATGTTATACTAGAGTTTAAAACAAAATCAAAAAATATAGAGTATCTCCTCTCACATGATATACCAAAAAATATAATTTGCACATACTCACTAAACCCTCAAATCATCATAGATCATGAAGAGCATTTAACTTCCAGTTTAGATGAGAGACTACAGAGTGCAAAAAAGTTACATGACAGTGGTATAATTGTTGGATTTCACTTTCATCCTATGGTATATTGTGCCAATTACCAAAAAGAGTATGGTAATATATTTAAACGATTGGTAGAGGAGTTTGACCCTTTTAGAGTTGCTATGGTTTCGTTTGGAACTTTGACATTTACCAAATCAACCATAAAAAAGATTCGTCAAAGAGACTTTAAAACAAAAGTGTTACAAATACCTCTAACACAAACTGGTGGTAAGTTTTCATATCCTGATAAAACAAAGATAGAGATGTTCAAATACGCCTATAAATCTTTAAAAAAATGGCATAAAAAGGTCTTTTTTTATCTTTGTATGGAGGATGAATCACTATGGAGAGAGGTTTTTGGATTTTGTTATCCTACAAATGAATCATTTGAAATGGATATGAAACTAAACTATTTTAAAAAAATTTCTCAAAATGTCGATAGTTGCAATCAGAGAGGAGGAGTTTAAAATGAGTAGAGTATTTTTAACTATTGTAACAGTTATCTTAATTGTTGGATGTGGCACTATTGATTATAGTGGAGATACAAAAACAGCTATAAAAAACAGCTCAAACAATCAAATAGAGACTAAAGATAACTTCACAGGAGTAATCACAACTGATCAAGACTCAAAAATAGTATCTTTGAGTGAACAAAATATCACAATAGATACAAATTTACTATCATGTATAAATGAGACTCTATTTACTCCCAACACTTATATGCCAAGCATTCAAGAGTTACAACTCATAACCTCTTTAGAGTGCAAGAGATCAAATATCAAAGATATATCTATTTTGCAAAATTTGACCAATCTAAAAGAGCTAGATTTAAGCTACAATCAAATTACAGATATATCTGCTTTGAAAAATTTAGATATGTTGGAAATATTAAAACTAAGTGATAACTTTATAAGTGATCTATCACCGCTACAAAATTTATATAATTTAAATGAGCTTTGGATAGGTTATAACAAAGTTATAGATTTTTCATATGTTAATCATGTAGAAAATATTTGGGGTAAAGATACTCAAGTTTTTTCAAGATATTAAACTTTTTTTACCAAATCACTCTCTAATGCCACTAAAGTAGCAAACTATCTTTTAACCATTTCGTTACTATTTGAAATAAAAATAGTTCATTAAAGGATTGTTATGAAGATAGATAACGAACATGGATTTAGTATAGCAATGGTAAGAGTCGATGATGACTTTTTTTTAAAAATTGTTCCATATGGAGTCTTGAATCATGAGGATTATGAAAAAATGGTACCTATGATAGAGAGTGCACTTCTTGGAATAAAAGAGCCAAAAATCAAAGTTTTAGTCGATGCTAGAGAGTTCAAAGGGTGGACACTTAGAGCCGCTTGGGATGATTTTAAGTTTGGGCTAAAACACTCAAAAGAGTTTCAAAAAATAGCTTTTGTTGGTAATAAAGAGTATGAATCATACGGAGTAAAAATCTCAAATTGGTTTATGAGTGGTGAGATGAAATATTTTGATGATATCCAAAGTGCAATAAAATGGCTAAATCAAAAAGAGAAAGAGTTCAAAGATTTAGATACTGTAGAAAAAGAGTTTAAAGAGCGAAAAGATGAAATCAAAAGTGAATTAAAGTTTTTATTTAAAGCAAATATGAAAATTACTGGCTGGAATATCCCAGAACCAAACAATCAAGAAGCAGCCAAATTGCTATTAGAAATCTTAAAAGAGGGATTGGATGAGATAGAAAATGATATCAAAAATGGTAAGTTTGATTATTAAAATAGCAAGGTTTCTATCTTTTCAAAGAATGATAAATTTTACTCCACCTCAAACAAACTCTTTATTAAAAGTTTATCATTTTGAAAAATTTCTCCTCTAAAGATATCTCCCTTTTTATATCTTCCAACACCTTTTGGAGTTCCGCTCATGATGATATCACCATCATACAAACTCATGAAACTTTGAATCTCTTTTAATATCTCATTTGGTTTATATATCATCATCTCATATTTAGCAAGTTGGATTAATCTATCATTGATAAAAAGTTTCATACTCAACTCATTAAAATTACCACTATAAGAGACAAATTTACCAAACACAGCTGAATTATCAAAAGCTTTTGCTCTCTCCCATGGAAGAGATTTTGATTTTAATTTAGATTGTAAATCTCTTTTTGTCAAATCAAGTCCAAATCCAACCCCTTTGATTTTATTATCTTGTATCAAAAATGATATTTCAGCTTCAAAATGACAATCATCACTGATATCATGTAGAGTAGTTGAGATAGATGAGTTTGGCTTATTAAATATCACCATAGAAGATGGTATTTCGTTATTCAACTCTCTAATATGCTCTATATAATTTCTTCCAATACAGACAATTTTAGATGGAGCTATTTTTCTCTTTTCAAATAAAATGGTTTTCATAACTTTAGTATAACAGATAATTTTTGATTTTAAAAAAATTACAAATTCTCTTGGATATAATAGAGTAAAATCTATGATTTAGGAAGTACAATGGATAGAAAAAAAATATACAATCCAAACTCTACAGAGGATGTAAATCAACGAAAAATCTTCGGTGGTAATCCAACTGGGATATTTGAGCTTAACAAGATAAAATACCAATGGGCATACAACCTATGGGATATTATGCTAAATAACACTTGGTTCCCAAAAGAGGTTGATATGACAGCTGATGTTAGAGATTATAGGCTTTTAACAGATGCTGAAAAACTCTCATACGATAAAGCTTTGTCCCAACTTATTTTCATGGATTCACTCCAAACAAACAATCTCATAGACAATATAAATCCCTACATGACCGCACCAGAGATAAATCTAATTCTTGTTCGTCAAGCATTTGAAGAGGCTTTGCACTCACAAAGTTATGCTGTTATGGTAGATAGCATCTCTCAAAATAGTGATGAAATTTACGATATGTGGAGACAAGATAAAAAATTAAAAAACAAAAATGACCACATAGCAGCAGTTTATGAAGAGTTAGCAAAAAGCCCAACAGATGAACAGATCGTAAAGGCGATGTTTGCAAATCAAATTTTAGAAGGGATCTATTTTTATAGTGGTTTTACATTTTTTTACACACTAGCAAGAAGTGGAAAGATGTTAGGCTCAGCTCAAATGATTAGATTTATACAAAGAGATGAAGTAACTCATCTTTTGATTTTTCAAAATATGATAAATGTCACAAAAAAAGAGAGACCAGAACTTTTTAGCGATAAATTGTTAGATGAAGTTTATGATATGTTCAAAAAGGCGGTTGATCTTGAAATTAGCTGGGGACAATATATCACTGGTGGACAAATCTTAGGATTGACAGATGAAATTATAGACACTTATATCAAATATCTTGCAAATCAAAGATTAGAAGCAGTTGGACTTAAAAAACTATATCCAGATGCAACTCATCCTATAAAATGGGTTGATAGTTTTTCAAAATTTAATGACCAAAAAACAAACTTTTTTGAAGGAAATGTGACAAACTACTCCAAAGGAAGTTTAAACTTTGATGACTTCTGAGATCAAAGAGTTAGTTGCCTTAGGATTTCCATCTTTTGAAGATAATTATGAAAAAAATTTAAACACTTTTACCAACTTTATCAAACAAAGCTCAAAAAACTCCATCATAGTTGCACCTGAGCTCTGTTTGAGTAATTTTAGTTTTTCAAAACTACAAAAGGCTCATGAATTTTCACAAGAGGCTTTAAAAGAGATTTTAAAACTCTCATATGATAAAACTATAGCATTTAGTATGATAGAAAAGAGAGATGACAAATACTACAATTGTGCAAAAATCCTACATGATAACAAGATTATTCACTCTCAAGATAAGGTTGAGCTTTTTAAATTAGGAGATGAACATCACTATTTTCAAGCAGGTGAGAAAGAAAAGATTAAAATAGTTCAAATCGATGGATTAAAGGTTGCTATTTTAATCTGTTTTGAGGTAAGATTTATAGAGTTTTGGCAAATGATAAAAGGAGCTGATATCATCATGGTACCAGCTCTTTGGGGCAAACCTAGAAAAGAGCACTTAATAGCTATAACAAAAGCACTAGCTATCATAAATCAAGCTTTTGTTATAGTCGCAAATAGTTCCAATGAGAATATGGCAGCCTCTTCTGGCATAATTACACCTTTTGGAAAAGAGATTAGAGACGATAATTTAGAGTATATTTCTATAAAAGCAGATTTAAAAGAGATAAAAAAGATGAGAAAATATATCAATATAGGTCTTACATGATATGATACAAAAATATATACAAAATAATAGTCTGTACCTTCATAAATCTCAACAACTCGCAAATGATATAGATAAAGTTTTATCACTCTCTCCAAAAGTTAAAGATGCCATTTCAAAAACCGCTAGAGAGATTTTTGTACCTCAAGGATTTAAACATTTAGCCTATAAATTAGATGCACTTCCACTATCTGCAAATCAATGGATAAGTTCACCATTAACAGTTGCTAAAATGAGTGAAGCTTTATCTCTCGAAGGGGCTGATAGTGTGTTGGAAATTGGTTGTGGGAGTGGTTATCAAGCTGCAATTTTGAGTAAAATTGTTAGAAGAGTTTTTACGATTGAGAGAATTGAAAAACTTTTAAATGAAGCAAAAAAGAGATTTGAAATATTAAATATCACAAATATTCATACTCGCTTTGATGATGGAAATCGAGGATGGAGAACTTATGCACCTTATGATAGGATACTATTTTCTGCATCTTTACCAAAGCCTCCTATGAGTATTTTTGAACAGTTAAAAGTTGGTGGAATCTTAGTCGCTCCAATAGAGCAAGATGGCAAACAAATTATTACAAAATTTACAAAAACTAACACCAGAATTTATATACAAAATATTGATGAGTGCTTATTTGTACCAATCATTAATGGGGTTAAAAGATAGAGTATGAAAGAAAGTATTAAAATATTTCTACATGATATTAAAAACTCTTCAAAAGATTTAATCCCAATCATAGCTGTTGTTGCTTTTTTTCAAATTTTTATAATCCAACGCATACCTGAAAATCTAATCTCTATTATGATAGGTATTATAATAGTGGCTATTGGATTGGCTCTTTTTATAAGAGGTTTAGAGCTTGGTATCTTTCCTATTGGAGAATCCTTAGCTATAGATTTTGCAAAAAAAGGATCACTCTTTTGGTTATTATTGTTTGCTTTTTTGATAGGATTTTCTACCACAATAGCTGAACCAGCACTAATAGCTATAGCACAAAAAGCTTCAGTTATAAGCGGTGGCAAGATAGAAGCTTTTATGCTTCGTTTAGTTGTGGCACTATCTGTTGGTTTGGCGATTTCTTTAGGAGTGTTAAGAATTCTTTTAGGACACCCAATACACTATTATATCATAGCTGGATATATTTTAGTAGTTGGTGTTACATTCTTTGCACCACCTCAAATTGTAACTCTTGCATACGATAGTGGGGGAGTTACAACCTCAACTGTTACTGTTCCACTTGTTGCAGCTTTAGGAATTGGATTGGCCTCTAGTATCAAGGGTAGAAATCCCGCCATCGATGGTTTTGGATTAATCGCTTTTGCCTCTTTGACACCTATGATATTTGTTCAACTTTATGGAATTATAGTTTACATGATATCTGATTCAAACACACTACAAGATATCTCATTGGTTGCCAATAATAGTATAAATCATGTAGAAGAGTTTAACTTTTTAAAAATATTTTTAGATCTTTTTTCAGTTATAAAAGATGTCTTGCCAATTTTGGCTGTAATATTTTTCTTTCAATACTTTATCATCAAAAAAAGAGTAGCTCATCTTCATAAAATCGTTGTAGGAATTGTTTTAGTTATACTTGGACTTTATGCTTTTATAGTTGGACTTGAGATGGGGTTATTTCCAATTGGAGAGACAATCGCTTATCAATTAACAGATATGAAAAATAATCTTTTGATATATCTATTTGCTTTTTTGATAGGTTTTTCTACAACTATGGCTGAACCTGCTCTAATAGCAATTGCTATCAAGGCTGAAGAGGTAAGCTCAGGCAAAATACGACAAAACTTTTTAAGAATTTCTGTAGCAATTGGAGTGGCAATTGGCATAAGTTTAGGGGCGTATCGTATAGTAGTTGGAGATGATATACACTATTATATTATCATCGGTTATATATTTGTTATCATACTAACATATTTTGCTCCAAAATATATAATACCTATAGCATACGATAGTGGAGGAGTTACAACCTCAACCGTTACTGTTCCACTTGTTGCGGCTTTAGGAATTGGATTGGCTACCAATATAGAAGGAAGAGATCCTTTGATAGATGGTTTTGGATTAATCGCTTTTGCGTCACTGTTTCCTATATTAACAGTTATGGGATATGGTATTTATAGTGAAATTTTAAAAAATAAGGAGAAAAGATGAAGTTTACAACTCTTGTAACAATAGTTCCAGATATACATGAAGAGAGAGCTATCGAAGTGGCAAAGCTCTCTGGTGCTGGTAGTGTTACAATTTTAAAAGGCAAACATATAGGATTGAAGGAGAAAAAGATCTTTTTTGGATTAACTTTGGAAGAGAATGTAACTGTTTTAATATTTATTTTGCCTGTAAAACTATCCATAAGGGTTATGAGAGCACTAAAGAGTGAATTTAATATGAATAATCATAAAGAGAGTAATGCAATAGCTTTTAATATACCCATTGGTCATGTAGTGGGTATCGATAAAGAGGAGTTGCATAGTTTTGAAAAAGATATAGAAACCATTTTATAAGGAAAAGAGATGTTAGTAAAAGATGTAATGACAAAAAAAGAGAATCTAGTAATGCTCTCACCCATGGCATCTATTAGAGATATTTTAAATCTAATGAAAAAAACAGGTGTTAGATCAATCATCATTGATAAAACCAAACCAAGTGACGCATATGGGATATTGACTTATAAAAATATCTTAAAATCCATTGTAGCTGAAGATGGTGATATCGATATGTTAAATGCCTATGATATATGTTCAAAACCAGCTTTACAAATTTCACACAATTTAGATATAAAATATGCTGCTCAAATGATGATAACAAGTAGCATTAAAAGATTGCTTGTGATTGATAATAATGAGATATCAGGCATTTTAACCATGACAGATATTATAGAAGCGGTTATGGAATTAGCCGAAGATTAAAAAATTTAAGATATCTGTACCTCTTTTACCACGAGTTGAGGTGTAATTACACCTCTAAACTCATTTTTAGATATACTAAATATGATATTTACCTTTTTACCAATATCAACCTCTCGCACAAAATTAAAACATATCGATTCAAGTATCGTATCATCACATTCTAAAAGCATCTTTTGATGGTTACCATTTTGTCCTATGATTTTGCAATTTTTCACATAAGCATCTTTGATAGTAAATATTGGAAGAGGATTTTGTTGTCCATATGGCTCATACTCCTCTAAAATATCCAAAAGCTCAAAATCTATCTCTTTGGGATTGATTTCTCCTAAAATTTCACTTTTTTGAATATATTGATCTTTACTAACCATAGCAAAAGATTGTTCTAAGTTATCTTTAAATTGTTGTAGATAGCAAGATTCTAAACTAATTCCAGCCGCTCCTTTATGGCCACCATATCCCAATAGTAAATCTTTTTGCTCTTCAATAAATTTTAATATATCAATACTACCTACACTTCTAGCACTTCCTTTTGCAATATCGCCATTGATAGAAAATACAATGGTGGGAAGATTAAATCGTCTTGCCAATCTTGAAGCTACAATACCAAGCACCCCTTCATGCCAATCATCTCCCCAAACCACTATAACTTTAGAGTTTGGATCGATCAATTTTAAAGATTTTTCAAATAAGTTACTCTCCATCTCTTTTCTTTGAGTATTTAAATCTACAATATACTCTAATATTTTATAAGCCTCTTTTTTTGTTTTTGCCTTTAAAAACTCATATGAGTATATAGCATCTTCCATTCTTCCTGAACTATTTATTAGCGGTGCAATAAGATAAGAGATATCTTCACATTTAAAGTGTGACTTTCTAAAAAAAGTTTTTATAACATCAAATGCAACTCTATTAGAACTGTTTAAATATTTTAACCCAGCTTTTACCATAACACGGTTTATATCTTTTAACTCCATCATATCTGCAACTATCGCTATAGATAAAAGATCTAAAAATTTTGATAAGTTATATTTTATATTTAACTCATCTTTTAAAGCCGCAACCAAATACCAAGCAACTTGTGCTCCACAAATTTCACTATTGGGAAAATTACAACCATCTTGTTTTGGATTAACAATAGCATACGCTTTTGGCAACTCATTGGGAACATTATGATGATCAGTGATAATCAAATCAATACCAGCTTCAAAACAAAAATCTGCAGCTTCATGGGCAGAAATCCCATTATCAACAGTAATAATCAAATCAACATTACCAAGTTTATGAACTATCTCTTTTTTGAGCCCATATCCATCTACAAACCTATTTGGAATTTTTACTTGAGTATGCACCCCAATATCATCAAAAAATTCTGATATTATTACTGATGCTACAACTCCATCCACATCATAATCACCAACAATTGCAATTTTCTCTCTATTTTGGATGGCTTGTTTAATTCTTTTGGTAGCTTTTTTAATATCTTTTAATAAATTTGGCTTTGGAATCAAAGATAGAGCTTTGCATCTATCATTTATAAACCTATTGTCTAATACTTTTTTAATACATGATTTACTTAATTTTGCTTCCAAATATCCAACTCAATCTTTTTTTAATTTATGAGAAATTTTCACAAAAGATAGTATAACTTCATTTGGTCTTTGAAGTCTTGATGTAAATTCTGGATGAAATTGTACTCCCAAAAACCAAGGATGATTTTGAAGCTCTACTGCTTCAATTAAACCATTTGACTCACCACTGATAATCAAACCATGCTTTTCAAACTCACTTCTATATTTTGGATTTGCCTCATATCTGTGTCTATGTCTTTCATGAATTTTACTTTTGCCTACATAAACTCTTTGTAAGAGAGTTCCCTCTTTTATATCACAATCATACCCTCCAAGCCTCATAGTACCTCCAAGTGGACTTTTGTGAGTTCTTAGCTGTTTAAAACCGCTTGCGTCTATAAACTCATCAATAAGATATATTATAGGATTTTTTGTATCTTTATCAAATTCAACAGAGTTGGCATCTTCTAAATTTAAAACATTTCTGGCAAATTCGA
Source organism: Campylobacterales bacterium (assembly GCA_027081145.1). GTDB lineage: Bacteria > Campylobacterota > Campylobacteria > Campylobacterales > QNZT01 > JALWLB01. Next base: position 6,943 of record JALWLB010000085.1, on the reverse strand, counting down.
TAAGAGCTAGTTGCATACCCAAACAAATTCCTAAAAATGGCATCTTACTTTCTCGTGCATATCTAATAGCCTCTATTTTACCCTCTACTCCTCTTTGTCCAAATCCACCAGCAACCAAAATTCCATCAACATCTTCAAAAGCTTTTTTTAAACTCTCGTCATCTTCAAGTATTTCACTATCAATCCATTTTAAATTTACTTTGGTATCTAAATGTGCTCCAGCATGTATGAATGATTCTGTTAAAGATTTGTATGACTCTTTAAGTTCTAAATATTTGCCAACAAAACCAATTGTAACACTATTTTTAGGAGCAATTACATTTTTTACCAAAGAGTTCCATTCACTCATATCAGGAGTTGGTAACTGTAAGTTTAAATATTCACTAATAGGAGTTAAAATATCCTCTTTTAAAAAATTTAGTGGTACTTCATAAATACTTCTAGCATCAATTACCTCTATAATTGAGTTTTTTTCAACACCACATGATATTGCCAATTTTTTTCTCAAATCTTTTGGCATAGGCATCTCAGTTCTACAAAGTATCAATTGAGGTAAAATACCAATACGACGAAGCTCTTGAACGGAGTGTTGTGTTGGTTTTGTTTTAAGCTCACCTGCAGCTTTTATATAGGGAATAAGAGTTAAGTGTATGAACATTGCTCTTTGTCTGCCAAGTTCAATCTTCATCTCTCTAATAGCTTCTAAAAATGGTAAACTCTCTATATCTCCAACTGTACCACCAATCTCTACTAGTAGTATATCTTGATCTTGAGCTGCTTTTTTAATACGATTTTTTATATCATCAACTATATGAGGGATTACTTGAATAGTTTTACCAAGATATTCGCCTTTTCGCTCTCGCTCAATGACAGATAGATAAACTTGTCCTGTTGTAAAATTGTTTATTTTGGATAAGTTGATATTTAAATATCTCTCATAATGACCAATATCTAAATCTGTTTCAGCACCATCCTCGGTTACAAAGACCTCTCCATGTTCAAGCGGACTCATGGTTCCTGGATCTATATTGATATATGGATCTATTTTTAAAATACTCACTTTTTGGTTTGAGTGTTTTAAAAGTGTAGCAATACTAGCACAAGATATCCCTTTTCCAAGTGAGCTAAGCACTCCACCTGTAACAAAGATATATTTTGTATCTCTTTGTGCCATACATATAACCTTTCTATTAGTAATAGAATAGATTATATGATATTATGGCTAAAAAGCAGTTAAATAACTATTTTTCAATTTTTAACTAATTTTTATAATGCATCACTTATATCTCTCATACATCTAACAGCATATAAGTTATATTTATGTTTAGAGAGTAGATAGTTGCGTCCACTACCAAATTGAACTCCCCATGCCATACTCTCATCTCTAACAAATGTAGAGCTCGTTACATATGGTGACCATTGATTCACATTTTTAAAACTTTTATCTAATAGTTGCCAATTTGTCATAAAGTTTTCAACATCCAAAATAGATAAAAGCTCATTTTTGTTTGGTAATTTCCAATCACTATATCCACCAAGAGTTAAATTATTGCAATACTCAATTGCCTGTGAATATGTAAGTTTTTTATATCTCGCATCTCTATTATCTTGCCACATTTTCATAGTTGATGGATCTGTAACTATACCTGAGCCATTATCTCTTGTATAATTTATTTTTTGATCATTTTTATCGATACCACTTACGCATCTAACATTAAATTTTGTCCATGTATCATCTGGCATACCCAAACTCCAAATAGGAGAACTCTGCTTATATCCAACATCAATATATCCACCATTAAAAGAGACTCTAAAAGCTTTTCTATTAGGATCATATATAAATGAGTTACTAAGCCAATAGTCAAACTTAACTCTATTAACAAATGCTGAATCTATAGAGTAATTTAGTTGTGAATAGTCCACTATACTCATAATTTCATCACTATTTGGCAATCTCCAGTCACTTCTACCAGCTAACGAAAGATTACTGCAATATTCAACTGCTTCATCCCACTTCATCTCATTTGAGTTTACATCATCATTATCTTGCCAAATTAGACCTCTAATATTATCAATAACTATCTCATTTTGATCATCTCTTTGAAAATCTGTCTCTATTCCAGATTGATTTGCACCATCATCATTAGCATCATAACTAACCATTTGACCAGTTTTATATATATATCTACTAATAATCATCATAGGTGATGTACTTGATACTAATTGATTACTTGATCCCATATTAGTACTACTATTTGTAGATGAAGTTGAAACTTTCTCATATCTATCATCTTTGTTGGTAGTGGATAAACTTAAAACTTCTACTTGATTATCTTGTTGATTTATAGCATTTGAGTCATCACTCTTATCACTGCTACCACAACCACTTAATACAACTCCAACAGCAAACAAACTTGCTGCAACTAAAAAAACTCCTCTTCTCATTACTCCTCCTCATTTTTGATTGAAACTTTTAACTATTTGGGTTCACCTCTTACACAGCGAAAAAGACCATTTAATGTTTTTTGACTAGTAAACTCTTTATTATCATAATTGAAAAAATAGATAACCCATGCATGGTTATTATTTGGAGCATATGTTGTAGATGTCCAATAAAATCTTACAAACCCTTCTTTAGATCTTGTTGCAACATTTACAAATGCTTTATTTATAAGTGGCTCTCCAGCAGGTCTATTAAAATCCATAATAGATAGCAATTCATTATAGTTTGGCAACCTCCAATCATCATATCCACCATTACGAGAAGGAGGAAGATTATCACATTGCCATATAGCTCCTCTCCAACTTGTTGCATTTGATTGAAAATCAACAACTTTACTATCATCTAACCACATCAAACCTGTACTCTTATCTTCTACAATATTTGTATTATTATTCCTAACCATCTCTGCATACATAAACGATGTAAAAAGTATAAAAGTTATAAAAAGTCTCTTTAACACAAACCTCTCCTTATCCGTTAGTAACACATCTAACACGCTTTGTATCATCTTTGACAATATTGCCATATGAACCATATTTAAAATCAATAAACCAAGCTTTTGATCTATCTTCTTGATTAGTTACAGATGTCCAGTATTGAATATTATCATCTGCTATAACTTTAAATGCACTATCTATACTAGGTTCATCTGAATCAGTTATTTTATATTTACTTTTGTCTGTAATAGACATCAACTCTTTTAATGTTGGTAGTCTCCAATTGTTATAACCAGCAAGAGTTAAATTAGCACAATCTTCTTGTGCTATATACCAAGATACTTTTCTAAATTTAAAATCATGAGAATTTTGATCTTGCCAAATTAAACCTGTCGAATTGTCAATAACTATATCACCATTTTTTGTAAAATCTCTTGGTAATCCTTTTTGCAAATCACCATCATCATTACTTTCATATGTTCCTATTTGACCTGTTTTTAAAATCTTTGTAAATTCATCACCCACTGTGACATTAAATCCACTATTTTTTGTATTTTGCTCTTGATAATTTTTATTATTGCTATCTCCACTGCTAGAAGTATTTTCAAAATCTTCACCACCCTGACAGCCAACAAACACAAATAATGATATACAACATACCATAGCTATTTGAAATATTGATCTTTTATTCACAATCTTCTTCCTTTATTGATATAAAGTATCTACAACTATCATCTATTATAAAAACTAATACTTAACCCGCTCTTAATTTAGATATTTTTAACTTAGTCAAGAGAGCAGTTGTGTATATTTGTTACAAAAGGTAAAAAGTTTTATTCTAGGATAATTTTAAGATACTTTTTTAGCCAAAGGATAAAAAGAGTAATCCAAAATATCGAACTAATAGCTATCATGTAGAAATAGTTATCTATATCACTTCCTAAAAGAAATCCACCAATTACTCTAAAAACAACTAAAACTTGTATAAGTAAAAACAATTTAACTGTAAAACTATCTGCTTTTGGAACTCTACCAGAGTGACCCAATACTATTCTTGTTCCAAATCCTACAAACATAGTCAAAAAATAACCAATTGCTAAAATATGAATAGGCGTTTTTTCAAATATAAAAGCATCATTATCTAAAATAAATTGATTTAATCCATCTATAAAGTAGAATAAAAATCCAATAGGCATCCAAAAAAGTGCAAGATAGAGTACCCACATCATAGCCGGAGTTTTAAATAGTGGAAGTTTCCATTTTAAAAGCTCTCTAGCAGTTACTAAAAATAGTAACAAATCTATAAAAAAGGTATATTTCTCAAGTCCAAAAGATAGTGATATAACTTTAAAAGCCAATAAAACAAATACTATCTCTAAAAAATTTTTACTTTTGTTAATCTTGTAATTTTGTACAACCTTTTGTGTAAAAAATGGTATCATTTTGGCACTCAAGATTAAAAAGATCATAAACATATATAAAAAAAAGCCTATATTAATAGCAAAATTAGAGCTCAAAAAAAGATTGTTACTAATAAATGCAAATAAAAATAGTCCATGAGAGATCAAACCAAACTCAAAAGCTGCGACTACTCTATTGGTGTCATATTTATTGGTTACAAAACTATTTTTATTTAATTTTTTTAGTACTTTATAAATCATTATATTGGCTACAAAAATACCAACCATTGGAACTATCTGTAACCCTTTATCAAAAAACAGCGATATAGCAAAAAAAATAGCAGATATATTGAGTATATAAAATATTTTTTGATATTCACTTTTATCAACCGGTTTTGTTGATAAAAATCTAGGAAAAGTAGTAAATAAAAATCCTGTAAAAAACTGAGTAAAAACAGTAAAAATTATTGAATATACATGATAAAATGTACTATCAACTTCAAGATAAAAGAGCTCGAAATATTGACCAGCCATAATCAACATAAAAATAATACTACAAATAACCCCTCCAAGTATAAAAGATTTATGGGGCATTAAAAAGAGGTTATTTAAAGTATTTTTCACCTAATAATCTCCTTTTTGTTAGAAACAGACTCTAACAAAAACTACTATAATCTGTGCTTTGAGCTAATGAGCAAAATACAACTTGCGCGACCTAATCTCTTAGATCGCTTTTATAATTAGTGTTATGAACAAGTTCCACAACAATCTGCACCTGTTTCACCAGCAACTTTTGCAGCCTCTAGTGCCTCTTCAAAATTTGGATCAGCAGTAATTTCTGGAACAATCTGTTTATAACACACTTTTCCACCCTTATCAATTACAAAAATAGCTCTACAAGTAACACCAGCTAAAGCCCCATCACCAATCAAAACACCATAAGCATTTGCAAACTCTTTATTTCTAAAATCACTTGTAACTGTTAAATTCTCAATTCCCGCAGTTGAGCAAAATCTTTTACCAGCAAATGGTAAATCCATAGATACCACTATAGTCTCTACCCCATTTAAAGAAGCAGCATCTGTATTAAATCTTCTTGTTTCTGCATCACACACTGGAGTATCTAATGATGGTACTACAACTACCAACTGAGCTTTATCATTCTCTCCACCAATCTGTTTTTCCGAAAGATCTGTTGCTACTACTTTAACTACAGGAGCACAATCTCCAACATTTATCTCATTACCAACTAACTCTACTGGATTTCCTTTAAGAGTCGTTTTATCTGTTCTTGCCATAATCTATTCCTTATTTTTAAAGTTTGGAATATAATTGTAGCCAAATAGGATAAAACTTATCTTAATTATATAGCTTTTATTACTATTTATGTAACTTTTTTACACTTTATTTGGTTTCACCTCTAACACATCTAACATATTGATAGCCATTTTTGCCACTAAAAGATTCAACCCCACTATAAAAATTAATCACCCATGCCCAAGATAGTTCATTTGCATAAGTTGTAGATGTCCAAAATGCTTCTGATGAGATAGAATCAAAAGCTTTATCTAATGCTGGATTATATTTTGTAAAATCAACTATACTTGCAAGTTCTTTTTTATTTGGCAATCTCCAATCATCATAATCATCAATTACCAAATTTTCACAATAATCGATCGCACTTTGCCAAGTTTTTTTAGAATCGATCTTATATTGCCATTGTAAATTTGTATTTTTATCATAAATTATATTACTATTTTTTACAAAATCCGCCTCTAAAATACCAAATACCAATATTATCATATAAATTACTTTTTTCATTATAGTTCCTATTTTATATCTCTAACGCATCTTGCATAAAATTGACCACCTATATCAGCTACTCCAACATTTCCATGAATTGTAAATACAACCCAAACCAAATTTTTATTATCAACCACTTTTGTAGATGAGTAGTAATATGATGGAATTCCATTTTCAAAAATTGGATCAAACGCAGGATCAGTCCTTCCATCATCAATAATATTCTGCAACTCTTTGATATGTGGTAAACGCCAATTATTATAACCACCAAGTGCCAACTTTTTACAATAATCAATTGCACCTTGATAATTTACTTTTAGTGATCTATCACTCATATCTTGATTATCTTGCCACATCAGATTTGTTACATGATCTATCACCACTTCATTTTTATCATCCCTCGTATAGTTTCGATCTATTCCCATTTGATAATATCCATCATCAAAATTACTATATATTTGTGTTTGACCAGTTTTTACAACCTTAAATGTAGGTTGAGTTAAATTATCTTCCTGAGGCTTTGTTGGATTATTAGATTGTTGATTTTGAGAAATATTTGGTTTAGTTGGAGTTTTGTCTTTTTGTTGAGTTTCATTAGAAGTTTGGTCAAAAGCTAAAAAGTCATTATCTCTAGTTGGTGAACCACATCCTAACATAAATAACATAATCATAAACAAAGATATTAGCGATATTTTTTTCATAACTTCATACCCTCTTTTTAAAAAATTGTACTCTTGTTTTGTTAAAAAAAACTTAACAATATCTTATATGTGGTTTATAATTTTTTTAAAAAGTAATAG
>JALWLB010000084.1 GCA_027081145.1 Campylobacterales bacterium | reverse complement strand
CGTAAACGGATGTCAGCCATTATAACGGCACTTTTGAGCGAACACATGAAACTGAAGTAGCGGGAGTGAGAATGCGCGTCCCCATGATGTTAATCCATACCGTTGCCGCTGGCGGTGGTTCAATTTTACACTTTGATGGCGCGCGTTACCGCGGAGGCCCAGAATCAGCCGGAGCAAACCCGGGTCCGGCGGCTTATCGAAATAAGGGGCCTTTGACTATTACTGACTGTAATGTGATGCTGGGCAAGTTACAACCCGATGAGTTCCCCGCTGTATTTGGTGAAAATGCAAATCTGTCTCTTGATTTAAAAAAAGAGGAAACATACTCTCACTTAAAATTACTATATCATACTTTTGATCTATCGCTTTTTGTATAGTTTCAAAGTTATACTTAATTAGCGTATCTAAATACTCCGCTTTCCACTTTTTAGCTTGGTCTATATTTGGTTTTTGGATATAAATGCTCTGTTTAGGAAGAGGAAGTGGTTTTGGATTTTGATACTCAATAGATAGTAAAAACAGAACTATTGCGAGTAATTTATAATGTTTTTTTAATACTATAAATGTTGCAATAGATAATAAAAATAGTCCAAATTGCCACTTAGAAGTGCCTATAAAGCTATCTATTAAAGTAAGCTCAAATACAAGCCAATTAAATCCTAATGGGTGAAAATAGCTAAATAAAACCAATACAATAACTCTTAAAAATGGGTGAGCTAAAAATCCAATTATCCAAAAAATAATCCCATATCCCAAACAGACAAAAATAACCATAAGTGGTATCAAATAGCTAAATCCATAATACCTAAATGAAAATCCAATCCAATAAAACCAAAATAATCCTACAAATATACCGATCCAAAAAAGAGTCTTTTTAGAAGAGTCAAGCAAAATATAAAAACCAACTAAAGCACTTAGAGTGTTTATAAGTTTTAAAATAGTTAAATTTTCTATCCCAAAATATTGAAGATATATAAATAAAGATAAACAAAAAGCAGCCAAAAAGCCTTTTGTTATATTTAACATGATAAGATAATCCCTAAAATTTTTAAACTTAAAGGAAAAAGATGGAAGCTCAAGGAAATATTTTTGCATCATTACTACCATTAATTGTTTTATTTGCAATTTTTTATTTTTTGATTATTCGCCCACAACAAAAACAGGCGAAAGAACATAAACAGATGTTAGAATCACTCAAAAAGGGTGATAAAATTGTTACAACTGGTGGCTTAATAGCTGAAATAGTAAAAACCCCAGATGAAAATGATGATTTTATCAAAGTTAAACTTAACGATGAAACTATCGTAAAAATTGCAAGAGATTATGTTGCAAAGATGGTTGATGAAAAGTAGATTAAATTATAGATTAATTATATTTTTTGTAGCTATTATTTTTGGTGTAGGATTGTCTATGCCATCATTTTTACAAAGTGAAAAAGGCTCTAAAATTTCACTTGGTCTTGATTTGCAAGGTGGATTATATATGCTACTTGGTGTTAAGACTGATGAGGCTATAAAATCAAGAATCAAATCACTCGCTTCAAGTATTAAGTTTTTTACAGATGATGAAGATATTATAATTGATTCTTTAAAAATAGAGCCAGATGGTGTTAGTTTTACACTTTTAGACAAAGATGAAAAAGCAAAGCTTGATGAGATGCTAAAAAAGATTGAAGGATTACAAATCTCTGAAAATGCTCTTGAATATAAAATAGGCTTTACAGATATTGAAAAACAAAATATAAAAGATTTTGCCATAAAACAAGCGGTTGATACGATACGAAATAGATTGGATCAATTTGGTTTGAGTGAGCCAAATGTTGCAAAACAAGGAGTTGATAAAATTTTGGTTGAACTACCCGGTATCAAAACTCCAGAACAAGAACAACATGTAAGAAATTTGATCTCAAAAGCGGCTCATCTTCAACTGATGGCAATTGATGAAAAGAGAAAAGATCAAACTTATACACTATCCAAAGAAGAGGCTGCCTCATATGGCGATCTTATACTGCCAGATTCTAGAGATGCCAGAGTTAAACATTTAGTTAAAGAGATTCCAGTTTTAGATGGCTCTATGTTGCTTGATGCAAGAGTTGCATTTGATCAAGGGAACCAGCCAATAATTAATTTTACTCTAAATAGTGAGGGTGCCAAAATATTTGGAGATTTTACAGCCAAAAATGTTGGAAACCATTTGGCTGTTGTTCTTGATGGTAAAGTCTATTCAGCACCAGTTATAAGAGAGAGAATTGGTGGAGGAAGTGGACAAATTAGTGGAGGTTTTAGTATTGAAGAGGCTCACAATGTTGCAATTGCACTAAGAAGTGGTGCACTTTTGGCTCCTGTTGTACTGCTTGAGAAAAGAAGTGTAGGACCATCTTTGGGAGCTGATAGTATAAAAGCCTCTTTAATTGCACTGATTTCTGGATTTTTATTGGTTTTTGCTTTTATGATCTTTTATTATGGTTATGCTGGTATTATCTCAAATATCGCTCTAATTGCAAACCTATTTATCATCATTGCGGTTATGGCACTTTTTGGTGCGACTTTGACTCTTCCTGGTATGGCTGGAATTGTATTAACTGTTGGTATGGCAGTTGATGCAAATGTTATCATAAATGAGAGAATTAGAGAGCTATTTCGTGAGGGTGCGAGTATTCCAAGAGCAGTTGAAAATGGATATAAAAATGCTATGAGTGCAATTTTGGATGCAAATATTACCACTTTGATAGTTGCTATTATACTTTATGCTTATGGAACAGGCCCAATTAAAGGTTTTGCAATTACTATTAGCATTGGTATCTTAGCCTCTATGTTAACCGCAATTTTAGGTACACATGGAATTTATCAATATCTGCTTCCTAAAATTGAAAAGAGTAAAAATTTAAGAGTTTGGTTTGGTATAAGGCAAGGGGGTTAAATATGGAATTTTTTAAAGCAAAAACTTATGATTTTATGGGAAAAAGAAAACTCTTCTTTTTGATTTCAGCTATCTGTTTAGTTGCTTCATATTTGCTTCTTATTACCAAAGGTTTAAATTATGGAATCGACTTTGCAGGTGGAACAATAGTTCAAGTAAAGTATGACAAACCAGCTCCAATTCCAGAAATTAGAGAAGCTTTATCAAAAGTCAAAGAGTATAAGAGTGCAGTTGTAACTGAGTTTGGATCAGACAAAGAGATAGTTATCAAAATTCCAACAAGTTCAAGCGAAGTTGGTACTGATGTTGGTGATGTTGTAAGAGGACTTATAAAAGATACCGGTAATTTTGAAATTAGACGGGTTGATATGGTAGGACCTAAAGTTGGAAATGAGCTTAAAGAGAAAGGCTTAAGTGCTCTTATTTTTTCTATAATTGCTATTTTAATTTATGTTGCTATTAGATTTGAGTGGAGATTTGCAGTTGCATCTGTATTGGCTTTGGTACATGATGTCTCTATTGCACTTGGAATGTTGGTGCTTTTTAATATAGATATAAATCTTGATATTTTGGCTGCACTTTTGACAATTATTGGTTATTCATTAAATGATACAATTATTGTATTTGATAGAATAAGAGAGGAGATGAAAATCTCTAAAAGTGATGATCTATCCAAAGTTATTAATGATTCAGTCTCAAAAACATTATCAAGAACTGCTCTTACATCATTAACTACATTTTTTGTGGTCTTAACACTATTTTTGTTTGGTGGAGAGATTATTCATGGGTTTGGTTTTACAATGCTTGTTGGTATAGTTGTGGGAACTTATAGCTCAATCTTTGTTGCATCAGCGTTTTTAAAATTACTAAAATTTGATTTAAAAGAGTATAGAAAAAAAGAGGCTTTAAAAGAGAAAAGAAGAAAAGAGAAGGAGAAGATGAGAGCTATGTATGAGGGTGGAACACTTTAGGGCTCATTTTAGTTTAAAGGATAGTTATGGATTGGGGAAAAGTAATATTTATTTTTTTTACTCTTATGAGTTTAACAACAACTATTGGGTATCTATTTGAGCAAAATGAGATTGCTCTTTTTGTCGCAGCTAGTATAAATCTTGTTTCAACTTTACTTAAACTTGGGGTGAAAAATGTATTCTCAGCTGAGCTTTTTGCAAGTTCCTTAGTTGCAGATTTACATCTACTACCTGCACTATATTTTGAACTTGTTAAAGATGATGCTAGTAATGCAGTTATGTTTGCAATTGGTGCTGTAGTTGCAAATGTCTTTTCTATGGCACTTGTTTTGGTTGAATCTTCAAAAACAAAAGATGAATTTTAAGGATAACTATGGAGTATAATCCATCTCAAATAGAAAAAAAGTGGCAAGAGTATTGGAAAAAAAACAACTCCTTTGAGCCAGAAGATACAAAAGATAAACCTAAAAAGTATATTTTAAGTATGTTTCCATACCCAAGTGGAAGAATTCATATGGGACATGTTAGAAACTACTGTATTGGTGATGCTATTGCAAGATATTATAAAAAAGAGAATTTTAATACTCTTCATCCAATAGGGTGGGATAGTTTTGGAATGCCAGCTGAAAATGCAGCTATTAAACACAATCTTCATCCAAAAAAATGGACATATGAAAATATAGAGTATATGAGAGGTGAGCTTGACTCTTTGGGATTGTCATTTAGTAAAAATCGAGAGTTTGCGACAAGTGATGAAGATTATACAAAGTTTGAGCAAGAGTTTATCATCAAAATGTTTGAAAATGGACTCTTATATCAAAAAGATCAAGATGTAAATTGGTGTGAGAGTTGTCATACTGTTTTGGCAAATGAGCAGGTAATTGAGGGGTGCTGTTGGAGATGTGATAATGAAATAGTCATAAAACAGATGCCAGGATACTATATCAAAATTACCAAATATGCAGATGAGCTTTTAAATGATTTAAAAAAGTTAGAGAATGCTTGGCCAAAGCAGGTTTTAACTATGCAAGAAAATTGGATTGGAAAAAGTGAAGGGCTGGAGTTTGAATTAAATCTTGATGAAAAATCTTGTAATAAATTAAACAATAAATTTAAATCATTCTCTGTATTTACAACAAGAGCAGATACTATTTATGGTGTAACTTATGCAGCACTTGCTCCTAAACATCCAATTGTAAATGAATTAATCAAATCAAAACTATTAACCAAAAATCAGATTGATAAAATTACTAAAATGCAAAATATGAGCGAGAGAGAGAGTGCTCTACATGATAAAGAGGGTCTGTATCTTGGTATCGATGCGATTCATCCTCTAACAAAAGAGAAAATTCCTATTTGGGTTGCGAATTTTGTTTTGATAAGTTATGGTAAAGGGGCTGTTATGTCGGTTCCAGCTCATGATGAGAGAGATTTTGAGTTTGCTACAAAATATAACTTACCTATTAAAACAGTTATAAAAGATGATATTTTAGTAGATAGTGAGAGATTTAGTAATTTACCTGCCAACAAGGCAAAGAGTGAAATTATAAAATATTTTGAAGATTTAAAAATTGGAAGAAGAAAGATAAATTATAAATTAAGAGATTGGGGAATTTCAAGACAGAGATACTGGGGAGCACCTCTTCCTTTTATAAGATGTAAAAAGTGTGGAATTGTTCCTCAAAAAATAGAAAACTTACCAATTACTCTACCTGATGATGTTGTTATTAGTGGAAGCGGTAATCCTTTACAAAATCATAAAAGTTGGCAAGAGGATATATGTCCAAAGTGCAATAATAGAGCTTTAAAAGAGAGTGATACTATGGATACTTTTGTGCAAAGTTCATGGTATTTTTTGAGATATTGTAGTGATAGATCAAATTGGAAACAAAAAGCCTTTTTAAAAGAGGATGTTGATTATTGGATGAGTGTTGATCACTATATTGGTGGAATTGAACATGCAATATTACACCTTTTGTATGCTAGATTTTTTACAAAAGTTTTAAGAGATTTAGACTTTATTGATATAGATGAGCCATTTTCTACCCTTTTAACTCAAGGCATGGTTTTAAAAGATGGCTCAAAAATGAGTAAATCAAAAGGAAATACTGTTGATCCAGATTTTATTATTAAAAAGTATGGTGCAGATACAGCAAGACTTTTTATACTCTTTGCAGCACCTCCGCAAAAAGAGTTAGAGTGGAATGATAATGCACTTGAGGGTGCTTTTAGATTTATAAAAAGACTCTATGCAAGATCAAATCATGTAGAGCCTACAGATACCCTAGTAACAATCCCACATGATAGCTTAAATGAATCAGAGAAGTTTGCAAGAAGAAAAGTTTATGAGGCTTTAAAAAAATCAAATGAGATATATAGTGGTAGTTTTGCATTTAATACCCTAATAGCTGCATCTATGGAAGCTCTAAATGCACTAAGTTCTCAAGATAATAAAGATGTTTACTCTGAGGGCTATTTTATACTTTTAAATATTTTAGAGCCTATTATTCCTCATGTGTGTTGGGAGCTTAGTGATAGATTGTTTAATAGAAAAAACTTTTCTAAAATTGATATAAAAGAGGAAGTTTTTGTTCAAGATAGTATTACTCTAGCAGTTACTATCAATGGTAAAAAAAGGGGTGAAATTAAAGTTTCAAAAAATTTATCAAAAGAGGATATATTTAAAGAGGCAAAAAAAGAGTGTGCAAAGTGGTTTGAAGATAAAAAGATTGTAAAAGAGATCTTTGTGCCAAACAAACTTGTTAATTTTGTACTAAAGTAGTATTTATGAAAAAATGGAGTCTATTTTTTTTATTCTTTTTGCTCTATTTTCAAGGGTGTGGATATAAACCTACATCAATGTTTGCAAATAAAATTTTAGGTGATAAAATATATGCAGAGGTTGAAATATCTTTGCAAGATCCAGAAAATACTATTTTAATAAAAGATGCACTAAATGAAGCTATCTTTAATAGATTTAGAGCAAAAATATCTTCTAAAGAGAAAGCAACCTCAAAACTGTTTGTTAAATTAAAAAGTATTTCATTTATTCCAATTCAATATGATAAAAATGGTTATGTTTTAGCATATAAAAGTTATGTTACTTTAGAGACCACCTATTATGATCAAAAAGCACATAAAAAGGTTATTACTACAAGAGGGGATTATGATTTTCCTATCAAATCAAATAGTGTTATTTCAGATACAAAACGATTTGAAGCTATTAAATTTGCCTCATCTAAAGCGATTGATGAATTTATCTCTCAAATCTCAATTCAAGGCATTTTAGAGGTACCCTAATGACTATCAATGATATCATAAAAGAGAGTATAAAGGAGCTTCAAGCTAAAAAAATTTCAATTACACCAGATAATTATGCAGAAATCTTTTGTAAAATTGCCTCTTCAAAGGGTGTTGTTGTAGAAGATTGTATGAAGTTAGAAAAGTTTCAAGATAAACTACATCCAGCTATTAAGAGTGATTTAGCAAAATATAATATAAAAACTATGAATGAGTTTTTAACATTTTTAATATCATATCTAAATAGAAGTGTCACTCAAGAGTCTGGAAAACTTAATATTCTTTTAATTACACTTATAAAAAGACTACTTCAATCTATCTCACTTCTACATGATAATAAAGCCAAAAAATTGGCTATCGCATCATTAGAGAGAATTGAGTATTTACAAGATTACAACTCATTTAAGATAATTAAAAATAAATGGTTCGATTTTTTAAGCTCATATGATGACTCTCATATAAAGCGATTAAAAGCATATTATAATATCACTTCCAATGATTTAAAAGAGATTATAGATCAAGTTATAGATAGAGTTAGAAATAAAAAAGAGAGTGAAGATTATGAAAACTTAGCAAAAATTATTAGGGGTGCGCTTGTGCCCTCCATCGCTTCATCTATGAATGATGAGTTGGCTAGTATAAATTATGAACTTCAAAATGCTCCAAATATACTATCTTCTAAACAGATTCAAGAGGAGATTAAAGCACTTGTTTTAAGAAGGATTGAGCTTGATAAAGAGGAGGTTCAAAATCGTATTTTGGCTTTAAATGAGATATTAGCTGAAATCTCATCAAAAGTTATTGCTCTTGCCGATAAAAGCAATCTTGGAAAAGAGAAGATTATAGCTTTGAAAGATGAACTCTCTTTGATAGATAGTTTTGGTGATGGTTTTGAATCGGTTAAATCTAAACTTATAACTATTGCAAATTCATTGGAGTTTGAAGCTGATTCATTAACTATGACATTTTCAAAAGATAAGATGCTTGTTCAAAAGTTGCAAGAGAGAGTCTCAAGATTAGAAGCTGCTTTACATGAGGCTAAAAAAGAGAGTAAAAAAGATTTTTTGACTACACTTTTATCTAAAAAAGCATTAAGTGAGGAGTTAAATATAGCAGAAAAAAGCTATGGAAGATATGGAATTAACTATACAGTCTGTTTTTTTGATATAGATTTTTTCAAAAAGGTAAATGATACTTTTGGACATGAGGCTGGTGATGAGATATTAAAAAGTGTTGGTAAATTGTTTTTAGAACACAAAAGAGATATGGATCTTGTTGGCAGATATGGAGGAGAGGAGTTTTTAGCGATTTTACCAAATACATCTGCCAAAGGGGCTGAAATTTTTGCAAATAAATTAAGAACTACTGTTGAGGGATACACCTTTTTATATAAAGGTGAAAAGATAAAAATAACAATTAGTTGTGGAATTGCTGATCGAAGTAGTGTTTCAAATCAAGATGATTTGATTAATTGTGCCGATAAAATGCTCTATAATGCAAAAAATAGTGGACGAAACAGAGTTGTAAGATATGTTGAATCTTGAAAATTTTTTAAATTTAAAACCTCTATATTATGATGAAATTGACTATACTAGAATGCCAAAAGCGTGGGAGAGTATAAAGAGAAATTTTAAACTTCCTAAAATTATTCATGTAGTTGGAACAAATGGCAAAGGAAGTACTGGAAGATTTATAGCTCACTATTTTTATAAAAGTGGTTATAGAGTGGCTCACTATAGCTCACCCCATATCTTAAAGTTAAATGAGAGATTTTGGTATAATGGCAAAAATGTAAGTGATTTAGAGTTAAATGAAGCTCATCAAAAACTTCTCTCTATTTTAGATAAAAAATTTCAAGATACCCTCTCATATTTTGAGTATCTTACACTTTTGGCGATAACTCTTTTTCAAGATTGCGATTTTCTAATCTTAGAAGCTGGACTTGGTGGAGATAAAGATGCTACTAATGTATTTGATAAAGAGCTTAGTATAGTTTGTAAAATTGATTATGATCATCAAGATTTTTTGGGTGATAGTATAGAACAAATTGCTAAAGAGAAGTTAAAATCTATTCAAAAATTTGCAATTTTAGGCGAACAGAAATATAAATTGATCTATAAACTGGCTATGAAATTCTCAAAGGAAAGAAGATTAGAGATATTTAAATCTAGCCACTTTTTTATACCACCTGAAATTAAAGAGATAGAATCTTTTATCAAAAACAGTAACTATCCAAGCTTTTTTACCCAAAATCTCACTCTTGCAATTAGTGCACTGAAATTTTTTGGTTTAGATATAGATTTGGATAAATTTAGTGATCTAAAAATTTTTGGAAGATGTCAAAAAATCGCTTCCAATATTACTATAGATGTTGGGCATAATGAATTGGCTGCAAGTGTGTTAAAAAAAGAGTTTGAAAATAAAAAAATAGTTTTAATTTATAATAGTTTTAAAGATAAAGATTATAAAAAGATTTTGAAGATTTTAAAGCCTATTATTAAAAGAATTGAATTTTTACCGATACTAAATAAAAGAGTTGAAGATAAAAAACTACTCGAAGATGTAGCAAAAGAGTATTTGATTGAGTATAAAGATTTTGAAAATATTAATGAACATGAAGAGTATTTGGTATTTGGTTCATTTGCAGTTGTTGAGAGTTTTTTAAAACTTAAAGGTTATTAGTGAAAAAAAGATCTAGCACTTTGGTATTAAGCACAAGTACAAAAAATTATATTATAAGTCTGTTTGCAATTATTATTATCATTATATCTGCTATTGCTATTTTTGTGACATATTTAAGTAGTTATGTAAAAGATATCAAACAAGAGAAAATTGCACTTGAAAATCAGATAAAACAAAAAGAGGAGTTTTATGAAGCGTTAGAGGATAAGATCGAAGATGTAAAGTATCTTTTGGGAATGGATGCACAAGAGGAGTTTTCTCAAAATATATCAGCAATGCTAAACTCAATAACACCTACTCAAAAAAGAATTATTTTAAATAGTATCCCTAATGGTTATCCATCATTTGCAAGAAAAATTACATCAGGTTTTGGAAATAGATTTCATCCAATTTATAAAAGAGTAAAATTTCATCACGGTATAGACTTTGGTGGTAAAGTTGGAACTCCAATTATGGCAACAGCTGAGGGAATTGTAGAGTTTGCAGGGTATGATAAAGGTTATGGATATTTGGTTGTAATTGATCACAATTTTGGATTTAAAACAGCATATGGACATATGTTAAAAAATTTAAAAGTTAAAGAGGGGGATTTTGTAAAAAAGGGTGAAGTTATAGGATTTTTAGGAAATAGCGGCATCTCAACTGGACCACATTTGCACTATGAAGTGAAATTTATCAGACGAGTACTTGATCCTAAAAATTTTATCAACTGGTCTATTTTAAATTTTGATGAAATCTTTTATAAAGAAAAGAGAGTAGCTTGGAATTCATTAACCAAAGCTATTATGAATCAATACGATAAGTTAAATCAACTTAGTTTAAAATAGCCCTTAAGTTGCTATCTCAACAACTCTATGATTTAATTTTTGTGGTAATTTTATCACAAAGTTTGCTCCATAAATGCCATTTGTTACACTAATACTTCCATGACAACGGTTTTGAATAATCGATTTTGTTACATAAAGTCCCAATCCTGTACCAATCTTTTCACCTTTTGTTGAAAAGTATGGATTAAAGATTTTATCCATTATCTCTTGAGGAATTCCTAGTGCATTATCACTTATCTCAAGTATAAACTCTTCATACTGCTCATACAGTTTTATCTCAATTGTAGGATTTTGAATTCTGTTTGCTACTAAAGCATCTACAGAGTTTTTAAGTATATTTAAAATTGCTTGTAAAAGTTCATTTGGATAGGTGATGATTTTTTTATTGGTTTGTAACTCTGTTTTGAGAGTTATCTCTTTTGTTGATAGTAGTGCAGATATTAGATGTATTGCTTTTTGAACCACTTGATCTATTGGTACATTTTTAGGTTTTATTGTTGGTTGATAAAAGTTTTGAAAATCTTTGACAACATTACTTAAATATTTTGTATTGGTATTAATTTTCTTTAATTTATCATCAAAATAGTTTTTGGTCTCCTCTGAAAGGCTTGTATCATTTTTTAGTTTTGTTTGCATACCAAAAGAGATTGCTCCAATTGCAGTTACTGGTTGTCTTAACTGATCTATAATTAAGCTTAAAATTTCACCCATTTGAGCTAGAGAGTTTTGTCTTTGAATAATTTTATCTTTTTTAAGATTTGTTACCATTGTTGTTTGTAGTTTTTGATCAAGTGCTCTATTTAATTCCATTATCTTTTTTTCATTCTGTTTCTGTTTTGTTACATCAGTTATATTTAGTACCAAAATAGTCTTATCATGTACCTTGCTAGATCCTAATGCCATATGTATAAAGAGATTTTTATTATCTTTTGTTTTTGCCATTAGATCGCATGTTGATGTTGATTTGGCTTTTGTTTTCATAAAACTATTTATAAAGTTTTCATAACGAGACATTTGATTGCTTGGGATAATTTTATAAAGAGCATTTTGATTTAGCATCTCTTGTTTACTATATCCAAATAGCTTTTGAGATGCATCATTAAAGGTTAAAATAGTGGAGTGCTCATCAATAACAATTATTGCATTTGCACTTGTTTCAATAACAGTTGCTATATAGTTGGTCGCTTCATCTATCTTTTGTTGTAAAGAGTTATTTAATTTCATAAGCTCTTTTTCACTCTTTGCTTTTTGCATAAGTATATTTTTGGTAGTGGTTATATTATTATCAATCTCTTTAGAAAATTTCTCTATCTCATCGCCCGAATTTATCTTTACCTTTTCTATTTTATCCCGTTTTTCAGTTAAAAAATCAAAAAAGTTGATAAATTTTTTATGAAATAGAGCTATATTTTTAGCAACCTTTCTAATAACAAAGATATAAATTAAAAAAAAGAATACAAAATTTAATATAGTAGATATGATAAAGCTCTGTTTTATAACAGCAATAAGTTCATTTAAGAGAGGTTTTTTATCTGTTTTTATATTAAGAGTCGCAATTAAATTTTGAGAGTGGCACTTTGTACATGATGTCTGGTTTTTGATTGGGTATTGATATAGATAGTTTGAACTATTTTGAGTAAAACTCTCCTGTTGTGATACACTTTTATCAAAATATACTAAAGTGTGCTGATTTTTTGATAACTCTTGTGCAATTTGTTTAAAGGCATGATTAGAGCCATTATTAAATCTATCTTGATATAGTTTTTCAAATGAAAGAATAGTATCTTTTATCTCTATACTTTTATCAAGTACTCTTTTTTCTTGCATGTTAGATAGTTGTTCATATGTAAAAAACTCTTTAATTGAAAAAATTATTAATAGTCCTACTGCTAACCAAAGTAGTATTCTTGTTGAAATTGATCTCATAATTTTTACCTCTGATATAAATCGGCTTGTTTGATATTTATTTAACCCGAATTATTGTATAACCTCTCAATGAGTTTAAGCCAGTCTAATATTTATGAATTTTTAAAAACCAATCAAACAGATATTTTAATTACCAAAGATGATAAAGACTCTTTTTATGCAAATCATGTAGCTTCGTTTTTAGGATTTAATACCTTTGTATTGCCAGATTTTAGAGCAAACTATATGGATGATTTGCGAGTCTATACAAAAGAGCTACATGATATCTTGATATCTTTAAATAATTTTTTAAAGTGTAAAAAATCAAAAAAACTACTTATCTCTCCAATTAGAACCATTTTAAATAACTTTCCAAAAGATGAGCTGTTTTGTGAATTTAAATTGGAGTTTGCAGATACTATAAAACTTGATGAATTTAAAAAGATGCTGTTTTGTTGGGGATACAATTTTGTTGATATTGTAGAGTCTCGTGGTGAAGTCTCATTTAGAGGAGACATCATAGATCTATTTGCTATCAATGCTAAAAAGCCTTATCGTATCTCTTTGTTTGATAATGAAATTGAAAGCATTAGAGAGTTTGAGTGTGAAGATCAAAAAAGTTTAAAACAAGAGTTAGACTCTATCATAATATATCCTGCCCTTTTTGGACTTGATGAGAAGCTACATGATAAGCTTTTAGAAAAAACTCAAAATGCAAATAGTGATAGTTTTATAAAAGATATAGCTTCACTTGGTTTTTGGCTACTTGATGAGTTATCATGTAGCTATTTAGATAGGTATAAAAGCATCTTTGTACATGATATGCAAGATGAGATTGATGAGATTTTTACATTTAAAGATGATGAGAGTTTAAAAAAGAGACTCTTATCATTGCCAACTATTCAAGAAGCGATAAAATATAAAGATATCCAAATAACAAAACTAAATCCATTTTTAGAGTATCATAAAGATAAAAAGATCAAAATCATTGCCAAAAATGAGGCAATTATAAAACAAGCCGCAATTGATTCCAATATAGAGATAAAATATATCTATGAAGATTTTATACTAAATATTATGAGCAAAGATGAGCTTATCATCTCACTAAATAAACCTTCCAAACAAAAAAGAAGAAAACGAAGTACAATTGTACTTGATGATTTAAAAGTTGGAGATTATGTTGTCCATGAAAATTACGGTATTGGAATCTTCAAAGGCTTAAGTAGTAGAACTATTTTAAATTCAACCAGGGATTTTGTACAGATCTCTTATCTTGGAGATGATAGGTTATTGATCCCTGTTGAAAATCTTGATATGATAGATAGATATATCAGCGATGGTGGAAATTTGGCTATTGTTGATAAACTTGGAAAGGGTAGCTTTTTAAAACTAAAGAAAAAGACTCAAGAAAAGCTTTTTGAAATAGCAAAAGAGATTATCGAAGTTGCTGCCCAAAGAGAGCTTATCAAAGCTCCAATAATAAGATCAGATTTTGAAGAGATAAAACTTTTTCAAAATGATGCAGGATTTATCTATACCAAAGATCAAGAGAGAGCAATTTGTGAAATATTTGATGATCTCTCTAGTGAAAAGGTTATGGATAGATTATTAAGTGGTGATGTTGGTTTTGGTAAAACTGAAGTTGCTATGAATGCTATATTTGCAACTATCAAAAGCGGTTATCAAGCAGCTTTTGTAGTCCCTACTACACTACTAAGCAATCAACACTTTCAAACACTTGAGCAGAGATTTAAACCGTATAATATAAAAGTTGCAAGATTGGATAGGTTTGTAAGTGCAAAAGAGAGAGCCAAAATATTACAAGAGTTAAAAGATGGCATAGTTGATATTTGCATTGGAACCCACTCTCTTTTGGGAGCTAAATTTAAAAAATTAGCTCTTTTGGTTATAGATGAAGAGCATAAATTTGGAGTAAAACAGAAAGAGAAATTAAAAAATTTCAAAGAAAATCTTCATGTTTTATCCATGAGTGCAACCCCAATACCAAGAAGTTTAAATATGGCACTATCTTCTATAAAACAGTACTCAATTTTGCAAACTCCTCCAGAAGATCGAGTTGATATAAGAACTTTTGTCAAAGAGTATAATCCATCTTTGATAAAAGAGGTGATTTTAAGAGAGTTAAGAAGAGGAGGGCAAATCTTTTATGTGCATAATAGAATTGCTAGTATTGAAGATAAAAAAGAGCAGTTGCTTGAAATTTTGCCAAATATAAAGATCTTACTCTTACACTCAAAAGTTAGCTCAAGTATCACTGAAAAAGAGATGATAAATTTTGAAAACAGAAAATATGACTTACTGCTTTGTACCTCTATAGTAGAATCAGGGGTTCATCTACCAAATGTAAATACTATGATAGTTGAAAATGCAGACAATTTTGGAATGGCAGATTTGCATCAATTAAGAGGTAGAGTTGGAAGAAGTAATAAAGAGGGATTTTGTTACTTTTTGGTAAAAGATAAAAATAGATTGACTAAACAATCACAAAAAAGATTGATTGCATTAGAGTCAAACTCATTTTTAGGTAGTGGTTCACTCTTAGCATATCACGATCTTGAAATTAGGGGTGGTGGTAATTTGATAGGAAAGAGCCAAAGTGGCCATATCAAAAATATAGGCTACTCTTTGTATCTAAAGATGTTAGAAGATAGTATAAATATTTTATTAAACAGAGTTCAAACCAAGAAAAAATCGGTAGAGATTAAATTATCAGTTAATGCTTATCTAAGTAGCGAATATATAGCTGAAGATAGATTAAGGTTGGAGCTTTATAGAAGACTTAGCAGGTGTGAGAGTGTAAAAGAGGTGTATGAGATAGAAGAGGAGATGATAGATAGATTTGGCAAACTTGATATATCTTCAAAACAGTTTTTAGATATCATAATTATAAAAATATTGGCTTCACAAAAAGATATAAAATTGATCTCTTCATATCAGACAAACATAACAATTACACACGAAGATGATAAAAAAAGTTATATACAAGCAAAAAGTAAAGATGATGATGATCTAATAGAAGCAACCTTGAAATTTGTTAGAGCTTAATAAGTAGTTTTAGTCTATATGTAAGTTTATTTCATATATAATTTCGATTTAATTTTTTGTGCCCATAGCTCAGCTGGATAGAGCATTGGTTTGCGGTACCAAAGGTCGCAGGTTCGACTCCTGCTGGGCATACCACTATCTCTTTTTTGATCTATTAGTATTTAGCGGTTTAAAAAACTCATAAATAATTGGTTTTTTATCTTTGAACTTTATATATAATAAAATATTCTCTTTTTTATTTGATTGAAAAATTTGAAATGCTTCACAATCACTCTCAATTTTAGTGATATGAAAGAGATTTATATCTTCGCTTGAGACATTTTTAAACTTTTTTGTTGACTCTATTCTTAGTAAGTAGTTATCATCTTTACTTACAAGCCATGTGATATATGGATACTCTATATCAAATAGTGAGTTTTTACTCATTAAATCTATCGTATCAAATGGTTTTTGTTTTGTTATATTTAATTCAACCGCTTCAAATATATCATCATATATCAAACTTAATATCTTTAACTCTTTTGCACTAGCTTTATCTTTTTTAGAAAAGATTGTGTTTGATTTTTGTAAATTAGCAATGGAAGAGTATAAAAATGTGACAATAAGCCCAAGAAGAATGATAGATATGATAAGCTCAATTAGAGTAAAAGCTTTTTTAGTTTCTGATGTAGATTTTATAAACATATGAACTTTGTTCTTTTTGGCTTATTTGGATTTTATCAAATACAATTTGTAAATTCATCATATCTGAGATATTACTATCGCTAGATTCAAAAGGAGATATAGTTGAAAACTCTTCATGGCTATAGTGGACTTTTTCACTCTTTAATACTCTTATAAACTCATCATTACTGATATTATAATCACCTCTTAAAAAATCATACAATCTTTTATCACTATTGTGCCATTTTTGGCTATTGTGTAAAAAAGCGATTGAACTCATTGTATCAAACTTGATCTTTTGTTTTAAAAATTCAAAATTGTATTTAGAGTTTACAGCAATTTGAAATAGTGCAGTTGCAACAATCGATATAATAAGCACTGCAACCAAAACCTCCATCAAAGTAAATGCTCTATTTTTCATCCAATAATCTCCTTTTTGTTGGAAATAAATTCCAACAAAAATTCCTATCACTAAAGCTTTGCCCTAACGGGCAAGATATGAAACCCTCAAGATTTTTATCTCTTTTTATAATTGTATTAAAAATCATGAGAGATTTATATAATAATCTCCTTTTTGTTGGAAATAAATTCCAACAAAAATTCCTAGAACTTGTGCTTTGCCCTAACGGGCAAGATATGAAACCCTC
>JALWLB010000083.1 GCA_027081145.1 Campylobacterales bacterium | reverse complement strand
TTTTACGGTTTTCAATTTAGCTATATGTATGGCGGAGATATAGGATATCTTGGAAGCAATGATAAGACAGATTTACATAGATTTTATACAGGTATTGTTTTAGATGGAGAGGAGGAGTACTCTATAACTCCATCACTAACTTTGGGTTTTGGATATGAAGTTTTGAGTGATCCAATTGCTACTGAGCAGAGTCAAGGATTTTTAAGTAGTGGAGTCGGTTTTAGATTTCATTTAATTGATTATATAAATATATCATTTGAGACAAAAGCTATATTAAAAATTAATAGTGAAGATTTGGATTTTGTCACAAATTTAGGTCTTGGTGTTATGCTTGATGAGGATATGAATTTATACTATAAACAAAGAGCTCCAAGAGTAAAATCTGAAGAAGAAGAGATAGATGATAATATTATTACAGGGTATGATACATCTTCAGAGCTTTTACCAATGCCTGAAGCAAATGAAGTTATACAAGCTATGCAAGATTGTGAAGATAGAAAAAATATTAAGTGTGAAAAGGCGTATAGACTTCAAGTTTTGTTTGATTATGATAAATATGATATCAAGAAAAAGTATATGAGCGAAATAAATAAAGTAATTGATGTACTAAAAGCTAAACGAAATTATCTGTTGGTGGTTGAAGGTCATACTGATTCAAAAGGTTCAGAAGCTTATAATAAAGTTTTATCTCAAAAAAGAGCAGATGCAGTTAAAATGTATATAACTTCAAAAGGTGTAGATTACTCAAGAGTAAAGGCTATAGGATATGGTGAAGATATGCCAATTGCTTCTAATGATACAGATGAGGGTAGAGCACTAAATAGAAGAGTTGTTGCTAGATTTGTATCTAACTCTTATAATCCTTATAATACTTTTGATGATGAGTAAAATCAAATCTCTTTTTGGTAAAATGTGTATCAAAAAGAGGTTATATGAAATTAGTAGAAAAAGTTTTAAATAATCTTAGAGTTACAAAAGAGGAAGCAATTGAGCTTTATGAACTGGATCTTTTTACTTTAGGAGAGTTGGCTTTTAAAATCAGAGAAAAAAGATATCAAAAAAAGACATTTTTTAACACAAATCTTCATATAAATCCTACAAATATTTGTAAAGATATATGTAAATTTTGTGCATTTAGTGCAAATAGAAAAAATCCAAATCCTTATACTTTAACTCATGATGAGATATTAAAAAATATAGAAAACTCTTTAGATCAAGGTATTGATGAGGTTCATATAGTTTCAGCTCATAATAATTTAGTTGGATTGGATTGGTATTTTGAAATATTTGCAAAAATCAAAAAAAACTTTAATGATCTTCATATAAAAGCTTTAACGGCAGCTGAGATTGATTTTTTGGCAAATGAGTATAATCATAGTTATGATGAGATTATTGATATGATGATTGAGTATGGGGTTGATTCTATGCCAGGAGGTGGTGCTGAAATATTTGATGAAAAGATAAGAGATGAAATTTGTAAAGGAAAAGTAAGCTCTAATAATTGGCTAAAAATTCATCAACTTTGGCACAAACGAGGAAGATTTTCAAATGTAACTATGCTTTTTGGTCATGTAGAAGATAGATCTCATAGGATAGATCATATGATAAGAGTTAGAGATTTACAAGATATTACAGGTGGATTTAACGCTTTTATCCCTCTTGTGTATCAAACAGATAACAACTATTTAAAAATAAAAAATTCATTAAGTTCGCAAGAGATTTTAAAAACCATAGCAATTAGCCGAATTGTTTTGGATAATATTGCTCATATAAAAGCCTATTGGGTGACTTCGACGATTAATCTAGCTTTAGTAGCTCAAAACTTTGGTGCAGATGATCTTGATGGAACTATTATCAAAGAGTCGATAAATTCTGCGGCTGGTGCTAAAAGTGCAAATGGAATGAAATTAAGAGAGTTTATATCACTTATTAAAGATAGTGGCTTTATCCCTACTCAAAGGGATAGCCTCTATCGTGAGTTAAAAAGTTATTAATTACATGCCATACTCAAATGCTCCAATATCTGGTGCACTACCTTTGTAGTTTAAATTTACACTATCATTTTTACTCCAGCTTCTAGCTTCTGATAGAGTTATAGTGTTTGTAGCGTAGTTTATTTTTGAAATTCTAACAGGAGCTGAGTTGCCTATTTTTATCAAGTCTCCTTTTTCTCCAGCAATTGAATATCCATCAAAAAAGAGTGCTGCATCTTGAACTTTTAATATTTTAGAGTTATTTGCACTATTTGTTGCTTTGGTTAAATCACCACCAGCATCAATTGCAGGTGAATTTGGTTTTAGGCGAAAATTATAAGGAAATTTAGATGAGATATCACTAAATTTTAATACAGGTGCATATACAGGATTAAATGGATCACTCTGTTTAAAATTAAAATATGGAAAACCAGCTTCAGCTGCTCTTGGTACATTTATAAATTTTGGATCAGCTATAAATGAATTTTGATCATTACCAATTACAGATTGAGTATTGTTTAAATACGATCTCCATTGAGTAAAGTTTTTACTTTGAGCATTTGCATTTTTTCCAACAACAAAATTGATATTACCATACGCATTGGCATATAAATTGTAATCAATTCGTTTTTTACCTCCACCACTATGTTCTAATTTTAATAGAGCGTGTTTTTGATCTACGACTATATTATTTAAAATAACTATATTAGCATATCCACCAACTGTTATTCCTACAAATACTTGAGGAACTGATTGTTTTGGAATGACACCTGCTGGATTTTTTACAAAATCACTATCATAACCATTCGCATCGCGATTATTTGCAACAATTGCATTATTATAAACTTTCCAATTGTCACCTTTTGTACCAGTTGCAGCAGAGTTATCATAAAAGATATTTTTTCTAATTATGACTCTTTCGCTCTCTCTGCTTGATCCTCTAGTGATTGCTCCGGCTCCTCTTTCTATACTATCGCCTGTTGATGTATTTCTAACTCCAACACCATCATTATCTCCCAATGTTGCAACAAAAGTATTGTTTTCTACTAAAATATCACCTCCCGATTTAAAATCTAAAGCATTTTCACTATTAAAATAAAATATATTATCTCTAATAACAATACCTCTTACATTAATTACTCCAGGATTTCCGGACTCTGTTTGAATTCCATCTGAAGTCAAACTTGCACCTATAATATTTCCTTCATATAGTTGGCTAAGCAATGTAGAATCATTTACTTTTGCTTTACCAGGTTTTGGACCTATGGCAATTTGAGTGTGAATATTACCAGCAATTATATTATTTTTTACTACTAAATTTGTAGCACCTCCAGCAGCCAATCCTTGTCTCCAGCCACTAATAATATTATTTTTTAAAGTATTAAAATTTGACTTTGCTACAGCCAATCCAAACTCTGGAAAATTTGTTTTGATATAATCTTGCCGATTTTCTGGATTATTAGCAATAACTGCAGGATTTATGATTTGGCTATTGTATAATTTATTATGTTCTCCATCAAATCTAACAGCTGCTTTATAAGTATCGAGTGAAGTATAAAGCTTAAAACCATCTACGATGATATATGATCTATCATTGATTCGAATAGGATTTTTAGTTTCTATTTTTGGTAATTCACCATTATAACCTCTATAAATTATCTCATTATTTTTTGTACCAGATCTAGAAGGGCTAATTGGTTCATTGTATATTCCACCTCTAATTAAGATAAGATCACCAGGTTTTGCTATTTGATTTGCTTTTGTGATAGTTTTTAAAGGCTTTTCTGAACTTGTACCACTATTAGTATCATCTCCTCCACTTTTTAAACCATCTCCTCCAGGACCATCTACATAAATAACTCTTCCATTTGCACTAATTGCTTTGATAACTGTAATAGTTCTATGAGTAGTAGTGCTATTTCCAGAGCTATCTGTAGCACTGTAGCTTATAGTGTATGTTCCAACTTTTGATGTATCTACACTACCTTGTTTTTTAATTTGTAGATTTTTATCGATATTGTCACTAACAGTTGCACCAGGATCTATAAAAGTTTCATATTGAGTAATTGTAATATTTTTTGCACCTTTTAATTTGATAGTTGGTGGGATATTGTCTTTTGAAGGCTTAGGATCTGGCTTAGGATCTGGCTTAGGATCTGGCTTAGGATCTGGTTTAGGATCTGGTTTAGGATCTGGTTTAGGATCTGGTTTAGGATCTGGTTTTGGCTTAGCATTATTATCAGTTAGAGTGATTTTGATATTTTGAGGTTCGCTAGAGCCATATTTATTTATAAAGACTACTTTTATATTATATACTCCAGCTTTTGCTCTGTTTGGATAGACATATCTTAATTTATTATAATTTGGAGCTACTGGAACAAGCTTAAAAGCACCACTTTCATTACCAGAGACTATTTTTGAGCTAGTGAGTTTATCCCCTTTATATTTTATTGATCCTATAAATTGACTGTTTTTTGAATTAA
>JALWLB010000082.1 GCA_027081145.1 Campylobacterales bacterium | reverse complement strand
GCTTTTAATTGAGGTAATAGTTCGTAATATTGCCATTGGTAGAATTACCCGTAACTTTGGTATAAAAGACGGTAAAATTCTTCTATTTACATTAGTTTAATTTTTTTATAAAGATGTTACAGCTTACATACAAAATACATAAACAAAAGTATGATTTGGTATTTGCTACAAATTTTATGCCACTTTTTACTATTAATGCCCCTCTTATAAAAGTTATACATGATCTATCACCAGAAGTTAATCCTAAACTCTATTCTAAAATATTTAAATATTATCATGCCTTTTTACTAAAAAGTGCAAAGAGGTTTGATTATGCAATTGGGTATATATCAAATACAACTAAAAATGATTTGGATAAGTTTTATAATATAAACTCCAATAACAAAAAACTGCTCTATTTACCAAATGGAATTCCTTTTAAAGTACAAAATATCAAAAGAGCATCTTTAGAGTTTATGAGAAAAAAATATTTACAAGACTCTTTAATCTTTTTAATTGTTGGTAGAATCAACTATGCAAAAGGATTTGATAAGGTATTGGATTTTTGTAAATTTTTAGATAATAAATTTTCTTCACAAACAAAATTTAAAACTGTAACTTTAAAAATTGCAGGAAAGCAGACACCCCAAACAAAAGAGATATTAAAAGAGATAAATTTTAAACATTTAAAAGTCGAACTGTTGGGATATGTTGATGATCAGAGCTTAAATTTATGTTATCAAAATGCACATTTTTGTTTTTTTCTATCTAAAAATGAAGGGTATGGATTACCACTTGTTGAGGCTATGTGGCTTAGAAGCATTCCAATTATCTCAGATATTGCAATTTTTAATGAGATTATGGGTGACAAATATCCAAAATTTGATATACATTCTGATAGCTCTAAGAAAATTTATAAATTTATTTGCCAAATTTTTCAAGATAAACTATTTTATGACGATATAGTAAATATAATTGAACATGTTGTGAAAAAAGAGCAATTCGGTTATAACAATGCTGCAACAAATTTAATTTATTTTTTAAAAAACATGAAAATTAGAGGGAAATAAATGAGCAAAACTCTTTATATATCTGTTGTGTCACACAATCAACAAGATCTTATTAAACAAAATTTTAGCTCATTTGTAAAACAGATAGATCAGTTTAAAATCAAACTTGCTATTTTAGATAATACAGGATCTAAAGAGTTAAAAGAGTTTTGCAAAAAAGAGCAAATTGTTTACTTTTATGATGGAAAACAGAGAGGATTTGGTGCTAATCATAATAGGGTATTTTCACTTCTTTCTCCAAAAGATGAAGATCTTTTTCTTGTATGCAATCCTGATATTATTGTTGAGCCTATGCAATTAAGAGGAATGTTAAATATATTTGAAAATGAAAATCATGAAATTTACACTCCTACTATATACCTTGATAAAAATAAAACTATAAAAGATAACCCAGATAAAAATTTTCCGGGATTACTAAATTTTGCCATCTCTGTAGCAACAGGTAAAAGGCTTCATTATGGTACTCGTATCAATACAAAAAATCCAAGTTGGATATCTGGAGCTTTTATGCTTTTTCGTGCTAAAATTTTTAGAGAGTTAAATGGATTTGATGAAGATTACTTTATGTATTGCGAGGATTTGGATATTTGCTATCGAGCTAAGAAAAACCATAAAGTAATTTTTAATGATAATAGATTTTATGTTATACACAATGCTCAAATGCAAAGTAGAAGATTATTGAGTAAAAATATGTTGTGGCATAGTATTTCTGCAATTAAGTTTTTGACAAAAAATCAACACTATAAACTTTTAAATCATACCATAAAGCTTAGAAAATCACAAAATCAGCATATTCATAAAATTCCAAGAAGAGATATTGAAAATATTCAATATTAACACTACATGAAGTTCTGTTTTTCAATTATCGTTTTTCTGTTTTTTCAAACATCTCTTTATGCTACATTTAATCTTAATCCACAAACAAAAATAGTTTTGTTATCCTCAAAACAAACAGATAAAAACAGTGCAACCATTTTAAATAGTTACATTAAAAAAATCACCTCTTATCAATTGCCAATAACAAATAACAAAGACTCAACAAATGCTATTATACTATTAACTAAAGATCAGTTGCACCTTTTAAATAAAAACTCTAAAATCAATAAGTTAAACAGTTTAAAAGACGATGGTTTTATTATATCTATCAATAACAATACTATATATATAGCTGGTACTAATGAGAGAGGGTTGTTGTATGCTATATACTATTTTCTTGAAAAATATTTAAATACTCTATTTTTATCTAAAGAGTTTGAGGTGATACCAAAACAAGCAAATATATCACTAAAAAATGTTTATGATATTCAAGAGCCAAGATTTGAATATAGAGAGATATTTTCAAAAGAGAGTGATGATATCACCTATGCTATCAAAAATAGATTAAATGGACGATTTGGGCATAGGGCTAAAGATATACAAAATAGTGCTTTTTTTATAAAGATATATAACAATTTTGTAGCTACAAATTTAGTAAATATTGCTAAATTTAAGTGTAATAATCAGATAGATTTTTTAGAAAAAAAAGCTCAAAATGTAGCAATAAATAGTATAAAAGAGATTATTCACTCACAAAATATCTCTAAAAACTCTATAATCTTTTTAGAACAAAATGATGTATTAACTTATTGTAACAATATTCCAATAGGTAAAAACCCATCATATACTACAACCATATATGCTAAAAATATAGCTAACAAATTAAAAGATAGACAAATTTTAATTCAAGCTTATCAATGGAGCAGAAAACCTCCAAAAAAATTTATAAAATTGCCAAAAAATCTTGGTATATTTTATTCAACCATAGAGGCTAATTTTTCAAAACCTTTAAAAGATAAAGAAAATAGAGCAATTTTAAATGATTTAAAAGGGTGGGGGAGATTTAGTGATAATATTTACATTTGGCACTATTTGACAAATTATAGTGGATATTTACAACCTTTTGCAAATATTTTAGCACTTGATCAAGATATAAAAACTTTTGCAAAAGATAAAAATATCAAAGGAGTCTTTTTACAAGGAAGCTATGAGAGTGAAAAAGGAGAGTTTTCAAATCTAAAAACTTGGGTATTTTCTAAACTCCTTTGGAATCCAGAATTAGATATAAAAGAGTTAATTAAAAAGTTTTGTGATAACTACTATGGTGATGCTTCAAATGATGTACAAAAATATATCTACACTTTAGATAAAATTACAAAACAGACAAACTCCTCTTTATTTGTTAAAACCTCAGCCAACGAAAAGTACTTAGATGAAAAGTATCTACTTCAATTAGAAAAAATTTTATTAGATGGATTAAAAAAAATAAAAAATCAACCTATATATAAAAAACATTTACTAGAGGTTTTTTCTGGGATTGATTATGTGAGAATTTTAAAAGGCACAGATAATGTAACAAGAGACCGCTCAAAAGATCGTTTTATTGAGTTTTTAAAAAACAGTCCATCTCTAACACACTATGCAGAGGGAAAAAGTATCGATGATTTAAAACCATTTTTAAATATTCAAAGAGCTTTTGCAAAAGAGCCAAAAATTGTAAAAAAATTAAAACAAAATATCGAGTGGTTCGATTTTCAAGAGTACTCTTTAAAACTATGTTGCAATAAAATAGTATATGATGAGAATGCAAGTGATAAAATTAGTGCCATGATGAGAGGCAATCAGTCTGACTGGGGATTTCAACTTGATAGCTCTTCGTTACCAAAAGGTAAATGGGATATTTATTCAAGTATTAAAGTAGTTTTACACAAAGATATAAGCTTTATAGATAATGCAAGAATAGCTTTGTTTTATGGTATTTATCCCTCTTTTGAGAAAAAATTCAAACTAATAACTCAAATACCAAATAACAGATATCATGTAATAAAATTAGGCACAATCTCTTCAAATTCAAATACAACTATATGGATCAGTCCACCAAATAACAATATTGTAAAATCGCTTTTTGTAGATAGAATTTTTATAACAAAAAGCTCTCTTAAGTAAAGCTTATTTATGCCGATTTAATCATAATAATTTAAAGGAGATTGTTGTGAAAGCATTGATATTGGCAGGTGGGTTTGGTACAAGACTTAGTGAAGAGACAACCATTCGCCCAAAACCAATGGTAGAGATAGGCGGTAAGCCTATTTTATGGCATATTATGAAAATATACTCTCACTATGGCATTAATGAGTTTATCATCTTGCTAGGCTATAAGGGATATTACATAAAAGAGTATTTTGCAAACTATTTTTTACATCAAAGCAATGTAACGATTGATTTACAAAACAATAATATGGAAATTCACAATAATAGTAGTGAACCATGGAAGGTAACACTATTAGAAACTGGATTGCACACCATGACAGGTGGTAGAATAAAACAGGCAAAAGAGTATGTTGGTGATGAAACTTTTTTACTAACCTATGGAGATGGACTTAGTGATGTAGATATCAAAGCCTCAATCGATTTTCATAAACTTCACAAAAAAGCTCTCACTATGACTTCAGTACAACCTCCTAGTAGATTTGGAAATCTTGTTTTAGGTGATCAAGATAGAGTAGAAAAATTTACTGAAAAAGCAAAAGAGAATAGTCCATGGATAAATGCTGGATTTTTTGTGTGTGAGCCAAAAGTATTTGATTATATTAGTGATGATCTTCAATGTGTATTTGAAGAAGAGCCTTTACAAAATATTACTAAAGATGGCAATTTATACACATACAAACATAAAGGTTTTTGGCAATGTATGGATACTTTAAGAGATAATGTTCAATTAAACAAAATGTGGGATGAAAATAAAGCACCGTGGAAGATATGGAATTAAAGAGTGATTTTTTAATTATAGGTGGCGGTATTATTGGATTAAGTGTGGCAAGAGAGTTAAAAGCAAAATTTCCAGATAAAAAAGTTGTAATATTAGAAAAAGAAGATAATGTTGCTTATCATAGTAGTGGTAGAAATAGTGGTGTTTTACATGCTGGATTTTATTATACTGCCAATTCACTAAAAGCTAAATTTACAAAAGATGGAAATAGAGCTTTAAAAGATTATTGTAAAAAGAATAAGTTAAAAATCAATGAGTGCCAAAAAGTTGTAGTTGCTACAAATGAAGATGAGTTGCAATCACTTTATGAGTTAGAAAAACGAGGTATAAAAAATGGAGTCGATGTAAGATTAATTAATGAGGAGGAGTTAAAACAGATCGATCCAAATGTGAAAACTTATAAAAAAGCTCTATATTCACCAAATACAGCAACAGTTGATCCAGTAGAAATTTGCAATCACATAAAACAAGAGCTTATCCAAAATGGAGTAACATTCTATTTTAATGAAGGATATAGCCAAAAAATAGACTCCAACACTATTAAAAGTACAAAAAATAGAGAATTTAAAGCGGATAAAATTATAAATTGTGCTGGACTTTATGCAGATAAAATTGCAAAAGATTTTGACTATTCTAAAGAGTATGTAATTATTCCATTTAAAGGTATATATCTAAAATATACAAATTTAGATAAACCTTTACGAACAAATGTATATCCCGTACCAAATCTTGACAATCCATTTTTAGGTGTACACTATACTATCACTGTTGATGGAGATATCAAAATAGGTCCGACTGCTATTCCTGCTTTTTGGCGTGAAAATTATAAAGGAGTTGAAAATTTTAATTTTCAAGAGATGAGTGAAATTTTAAGATATGAAGCAAAACTTTTTATTACCAACGCTTTTAACTTTAGAGCTTTGGCATTTGAAGAGTTACACAAATATCATAAAAAATATTTTATTTCACTTGCTCTAAAAATGCTACATGATATCGATACTACAGGATTTAACAAATGGAGTAAACCAGGTATTAGAGCACAACTTCTTAATACTACAACATTAGAGTTGTTGCAAGATTTTGTAGTAGAAGGGGACGATAACTCAATACATATTTTAAATGCAGTCAGCCCAGCATTTACAAGTTCATTTCCATTTGCAAAATGGGTAGTAGAAAATTTTATAGGAGATTAAAAGATGAAAAAAGTATTGGTAACAGGCTCAGAAGGATATATAGGGACAGTTATGATGCCTATGCTTATTGAGAGTGGATTTGAAGTAGTTGGTTTGGATAATTGCTACTATAGTGAAGGAAATTTAAATAATACAAAATTTCCACAATATAAGTTGATACAAAAAGATGTTAGAGATGTAAATATTGAAGATTTTAAAGATCAAAACTATTATGCTATAGTACATTTAGCAGCTCTTAGTAATGATCCTTTAGGAATGCTTGACGAGAAATTAACATATGATATTAACTATAAGGCATCTGTAAATATTGCCAAGTTTGCCAAAGAAGCAGGTATAAAAAGATTTGTTTTTGCCTCTTCTTGTTCTCTTTATGGACAAGGTGGAGATAAAGCACTCGATGAAGAGTCTCCTTCAAATCCTCAAACAGCTTATGGAAAATCAAAAATTATGGCAGAAGAGGAAATTTCTAAATTAGCTGACAAAAATTTTAGTCCAACATTTATGAGAAACTCTACAGCATTTGGTTTTTCGCCTAGAATGCGTTTTGATATTGTAGTAAATAATTTAAGTGGTTATGCAAAAGTTCATAAAGAGATTAAAATTTTAGGAGATGGTAAACCGTGGCGACCATTAGTACATGTCAAAGATATATGTGGTGCTGTTATACATGTATTAAAGGCTAATAAAGAGTTAATTCATAATCAAGCTTTTAATGTAGGTGATACTAAAGAGAATTATCAAATAAAAACAGTTGCAGATCATGTAAAAAAATATTTTAATGATTGTGAAATAAAAATTATGCAAGATGATGCTGGAGATACTAGAGACTATAATGTCTCTTTTGAGAAGTTAAATAGTCACTTAGGATTTAAAACATCTTATACGCTTGATCAAGGAATCGAAGAGTTAAAGTATCAATATGATCAAATTAATCTCAATGAACAGTTTACACATAAAAACTACACTAGATTAAAACAGATCCAATATCTTTTGGAGAATCAATTTGTAGATAATGAGTTAAGGAGAATCAAATGAGCCATATAGAGGGAGTAAATATTGTCAAACTAAAAAAAATACCTGATGAAAGAGGTACAATTTACCATATGCTTAGATCATCTGATCCTCATTTTACAAAATTTGGAGAGATATATTTTTCAAAAATTTATCAAGGAGCTATTAAGGGATGGCATATTCATAAAAGAGTCAGTTTAAATTACTGTGTAGTTGATGGGATGATTAAATTGGTACTATTTGATAGTAGAAAAGATTCACCAACATATGGTAATTTAATGGAGCTATTTATTGGAGATGATAACTACTGTTTAGTTCAAATTCCAGTTGGAGTTGCAAATGGACACAAAGGTATCACACAAACTGCTCTACTTGCCAATGCTCCAGATATCCCACATGATAAGGGTGGAAAAGATGAGATGATTAAAATTGATCCATACAAGAATGATATTCCTTATAATTGGGATAGGGTAGATCATTAAAAGGAAAATTATGAAAAAAATTAGACTCTCTAAATCATCAATTTCACAAGAGGAAAAAGATGCTGTACTAAAAGTACTAGATCATGAATTTTTAGGTATGGGTGCTGAAGTGCAAAAATTTGAAGAAGAGATTAAAAATTATATACAAACCGACAAAGAGGTAGTTTGTGTAAATACTGGAACTTCAGCTTTGCATCTGTCTCTTTCATGTTTAGATATTGGAGTGGGTGATGAGGTATTGGTTCCATCTTTGACCTATGTTGCCTCTTATCAAGCAATTTCAGCAACCGGTGCTAAAGCAGTCTCTGTAGATGTCAAAGAGAATACTCTTTTTTTAGATATTCAAGATGCACAAAAAAAGGTTACAAAAAATACAAAAGCAATTATGCCGGTTCATTATGCAAGTAATTCCAAAGAGATGCCTAAGGTATATGAGTTTGCAAAAAAAAATAGTCTTAGAGTTATAGAAGATGCTGCACACTCATTTGGCTCTAAAAGAGATGATAAACTCATAGGTTATGAGGGAGATATAGTATGTTTTAGTTTTGATGGAATTAAAAATATCACTTCGGGTGAAGGAGGAGCTATACTCTCTAGTGATACAGAGTTTATTCAAAGAGCTAAAGATGCTAGATTGTTAGGTGTTCATAAAGATACACAAAAGAGATATGCTGGGCAAAGAAGCTGGGATTTTGATGTAACACACCAAGGTTTTAGATACCATATGAGCAATATTTTAGCAGCTATTGGGATAGAGCAATTAAAAAAGATTGATCAAATTGCAAAAAAAAGAAGAGAAATTACAAAAAATTATCTCTCTAACTTACAAGATATCAAAGAGATAGCATTTTTAGATTTTGATTATGAAAATATCATCTCTCATATTTTTGTTATAAAAGTACAAAATAGAGATAAATTAAGAGAGTATCTATTAGCAAATGATATAGAGTGTGGAATTCACTATAAGCCAAATCATATGCTCTCTAAATACAAATCAAATTATTCATTACCTATAACAGAAAAGATTTATGAGCAGATTTTAACACTTCCTTGTCAATTGGATTTGACAAAAGAGGATCAAAAAAGAGTTATAAATACAATAAGAGAGTTTTATCATGAATAAGCAACCATTAGTTTCGATAATTATGAATTGTTACAATAGCGATACATATCTTAAAGAGACACTTGAGAGTGTATTTTCACAAACTTATCAAAATTGGGAAATTATATTTTGGGATAATCAATCAACAGACAATAGTGCAAAAATTATAAACTCTTACAAAGATAAAAGAATCAAATATTTTTATGCACCAACTCATACACCACTTGGTGAAGCTAGAAATTTAGCAATTGAAAAGGCAACTGGAGAGTGGATTGCGATATTGGATTGTGATGATCTTTGGCATCAAAGCAAACTTTATGACTCATTTGCTTTGTTGGACAAATATCCACACAAACAAGATGTATCTCTTTTATACTCCAAAACTGCTTATATAGATGAATCTGGTGATATATTTGGTTATTTTCATGAACACTATTCTGGATATATTCATGATTTGTTGCTTAAAAAAGGTGATTTTGTCTTTATTTCATCTGCTATTTTTAGAGCTGATATACTCAATCAAGTTGGAAAAATCGATACCTCCTTGCACTATGCGGAGGATTATGATCTGTTATTGAAAGTTAGTAAAAATTATCAAGCTC
This sequence comes from Campylobacterales bacterium, assembly GCA_027081145.1. Lineage (GTDB taxonomy): Bacteria > Campylobacterota > Campylobacteria > Campylobacterales > QNZT01 > JALWLB01. Next base: position 8,032 of record JALWLB010000082.1, on the reverse strand, counting down.
TTTGTGTAGATAAATTTTATACATACTATAGAGTTCATCAAAAAAATCTTACAAACTCAAATGTATATGCTTATGATGTAGAGAATTTTGAATTTTTAAAAAAGTATATAAAAGAGCATAATCTATCTTTTGGTTTAAAAACATCAATCTTTTTAAACAATTCTGCTCGTATGACAGCATCTATTGTAAAACTAACACTCAAAAAAGATTTTACAAATCTTACAAAAATTATAAAAGAGTATTGGCAATATCTACTACTTTTTCCATACTATGCACTCTATTTTACTGCAAAACAGATCAAAAAACAGGTTGGTTAATATATTGTGAATAGTAAGTTATTTAAAAATATTATTATTTTTGTTTTTGGAACAATTTTCAATAAAGGAATGAATTTTTTCATTTTGCCTATATTAACTTACTATTTAACAAAAGAGGATTATGGAATGATAGGTCTAATAACCTCTGTTGTAACAATTTCTGCAATATATATAGGTTTTTTTCCATCAACTTTTATCATGGTTAAGTATAGTAAATTTGGCAAAGAAAAAATGGCTAAATATGTTTCAAATATTTTAATTATCATGTTGATTACTTTTTTAATCGTTTGTGGAGTTCTTTATCTTTTTAAAGATTATATTTTTACATCTTATCAAGATAGCGGTTATTTGGTTATATATATTGCATTTTTATGCTTTTTTCAAGTGTTTTGGCAACAGTTATCTACAATTATTCAAATAGAAAAAGATGCTATCAAATATGTTTTATTGCAATTTATGCAAACTATTGCAATTATTGGATTGATGTTACTGCTAATAACACAATTTTCTTGGGGATGGAAAGGAAAATTTTTTGCTGAACTGTTTATATTTTTTCTATCAACACTATATGCTATCTATTATCTATATAAAAATCGATATTTTGAAATAAATTTTGATATGTCAAAAATAAGGGAGTTAGTAAAATTTTTATTTCCGCTCTCATTTTATGTAGTTGGATTATATATCATGGGAACGGTTGATAAAATTTTTTTAGCAAACCTTATCTCATTAGAAGCCGCTGGAATTTATGCAATAGCGATAACTATGTCAATAATTATCAATATGGTTTTTGATGCCATTTTAAAAGCGTGGGAGCCATATTTGTTTGAATTTTTAAATAGCAACTCTTATAGTGATAAGATTCAAGCTGTTAAGGGCATATATCTATTCTCTTTGTTTGTAATAGTTTTTATGCTCTTTTACATGATAATTGTTCCGTATCTTTTTCATTTTATGATAGATGAGAAATTTAATGAGGCACTATTATATCTACCAATACTAATTATAGCTTATAGTTTTGAAGGGCTTAGAAAACCGGTTACAGAACTTTTGAATCATTTGGATAGAGTTAAAACAATTGGGACAATTACATTTTTAGCAGCTATTTTAAATGTTGTATTAAATATATATCTAATACCAATTTATGGAATTTATGGCGCGGCATATGCTACAGCGATATCTTTTGGAGTACTTTATCTAATAACGCTTTTTTATGCATTGAAACATTGTCATCTACCATGGTTACTCAAATGAATCTAAAAAATATTATCTCTTCATTGCCATCTTATCCTCATAAAATTATGAATGTTTTTAGTGGTACAAACAGTTTTGATGAGTTTAAGCAGGTTTTAAAAGCTCTACTTTTTGATAAAGATATAGTAGCTTCAAAAAACAATAGTAAATATATAAAAACTCTTCAAAATAAATTTAATGCTCATCATGTATATACTTTTGCAAGTGGAAGAATGGGTTTTTATACAATTTTAAAATCTTTAGGTATAAAAAAAGGTGATGAGATAATAATCACATCATATACATGTGTAGTTGTTCCAAATGCGATTATATATACAGGTGCTAAGCCAATTTATTGTGATATTAATAAATTGGATTTTAATATCGATGTTAATAAGATAGAAGCTCTAATTACCACAAAAACAAAAGCGATTTATGCTCAACATACCTTTGGTCAAATGTGTGATATAGATGCTATAAAACAAATAGCCAATAAGTACAATCTACCAGTTATAGAGGATGTAGCACTCTCTTTAGGAGCAAAAACTAATCAATCATATGCTGGAACTATTGGTGATTTTGGATACTTTTCAACAGATAGAACAAAAATCATAAATACTTCTGTGGGTGGATTTGTATTTGTAAATAATCAAAAATATTTAGAGAATTTTGAGACAATATATCAAAATATAAGTTATTTAGATAAATCATTTACAAAAAAACTTGCGATAACTTTTTTGATAGATCTATTAATGATGCATCCAAATATGTATTGGCTTGGAAAGTTTACAAATCCTCTATTTAGAAAGTTTGGTATTATCAAATATTTTTTAGATGAACAAAAACACAATAAAAGTGATATTACAGAGTATCCATACCCTGCAAAATTTAGTAGTATTTTGGCACTGGTTGGTATATCACAGATAAACAATCTTGAAAATAATCTCACACATAGAAAAAAACTTGCAAAATATTATAATGATATACTACAAATCTATCCAGAATCATACATCAATAGTGAAAAAAATGTATTTTTAAGATACTCATTTTTAGTAAAAAATAGAGACTATTGGCAAAAAAAATTTTCATCAAAAATAGACCTGTCAATCTGGTTTACAACTATTGCTCAAGGAAAAAATAGTAATTTTGAAGAGATACACTATACTGTAGGACAAAATCAAACTTCAGAATTTGTCGCAAAACGAATCTTTAACCTGCCTACTCATCAAAAGATAGATCCTACAAAAATCAAAAAACTTCTTTTGGAGTTAAAAAACTCCAAAGATATTATCAAATGCCACTAAAGTAACAAAGTATATCTCTCTCTTTAGTTATACTTTTAAAAGTAAATTAAAGAGGTAAAGATGGAACAAAAGAGAGCTTTTGGATTGTGGAGTGCTGTTTTTTTAGGAATTGGCTCTATGGTTGGTGCTGGTATATTTGTTTTGCTTGGAGAGGCTGGAGCAATTGCTGGTAATCTTGTTTGGATTTCATTTTTGTTTGGTGGTATTATAGCTCTTTTGAGTGGCTACTCTTTGGCTAAACTGGCTTCTGCGTATCCTAGTAGAGGTGGAATTGTAGAGTATCTTGTACAAGGATATGGAGAAGGAGTATTTTCAGGCTCCTTGTCTATACTCTTTTATCTATCAGCTATGATTGCAATTGCAATGGTCGCAAAAACATTTGGTACATATGCATCAATGATGTTTGGTTTTCACTCTATGGTGTGGGTAGATATTTTTAGCATAACAATACTTCTATTTTTTGCTGTTATAAATCTTTTGGGAAGTTCAAAAATAGCTCAAAGTGAAAATATTATTGTTATTATAAAACTATCTATTATTATCATTTTTACAGGTGCTATTTTCTTTTATACAAAATGGGATTTTTTAGCGATAAAAGATACTCAGCCTATACTTAATATTTTTTCATCAATCGCTTTAACATTTTTTGCTTATGAAGGATTTCGCGTCATAACAAATACTACAGAAGATATGAAAGATCCTTCCAAAACGGTATTAAAAGCCATGATTATAGCAATTTGTTTTGTTATGATTTTATATGTAGCTGTAACTTTTGCAGTATTTGGAACTCTCTCTTTAGATCAAATTATACAAGCAAAAGATTATGCTTTAGCAGAAGCAGCTAGACCAGTTTTTGGTACTGTAGGCTTTAGCATAATGGCAATTGCAGCTTTAATATCTACTGCTTCATCTATCAATGCAAATTTATATGCTGTTACAAATGTCACCTATCAAATGGCAAAAAATGGAGAGTTACCTACAATATACCAAAGAAATGTTTGGCATAGTAGTGAAGGATTGATCATTAGTACAATTATATTGATAATATTTGTGCTTTTTTTAAAATTGGATGAAATAGCAGCTATAGGATCAATATCTATACTGTTTATACATGCTTTTGTACATATAGGGCATCTTTTTAAAATAAAAAAGACAGGTGCTTCAAAATTGTTGATAGTCTTAGCAATTATTACTATATCTATAACTATCATTTTGGCTCTTATATATACATCTAAACATATTGGTAATGTTGGCTATTTTATAGTTGTTGGTTTTATTGTGGCTTTTGTCTTAGAAATTATGCTAAGGCTTATTACTAAAAGAGTTGTATCAAAACAGAGTAAATAGGAGGATATTTATTATGAGAGATATTGTGCACTCATTAATATTTAGTTTTAAAGAGATTTTACACTGGAGTATTTTAAAGTATATATTTATTAGTGGGAGTATTGTGAGCTTGTTTTGGATATTTATCGGTTATTTATTGTGGAGTCCAATCGTTTTACTAGGTAGTTATATACTAGAGTTGATACCATTTTCAATGATTAGATCCAATGGTGCATGGATGTTATCATCACTTTTATGGTTTCAATTGGTATTAATAACATTTGCACTAATTTTTGCATTTTTTGGTAATTTTATTATCCAAAACTTTTCAAAAGAGAAGTATCCATCTTTTTCTATTATAGTTATAATATGTAGTGCAATTTTTTGGTCTATTGTGTGGATTTTTCAAGGAGAGTATATATATCAACAGTTTTTAAAACTACTAACTTGGCTTCCTTTTGAAACTATAGAAAAAGCTATAAGCTACATGATAGGATTTTATATTATCTATAGTGCTATTATTGTTACAATGTTATTTATAGCAAGTTTATTTAATAAACAAATTATAAAAGAGATCAACACTAGACATTTTATAAATGATACAAATGTTAAAGGTCACGCTTTTAAATCTTTTGAATATACCATTAAAGATATTTTGATTTTTTCAGTTGCTTCGCTTGTGGCATTTCCACTATTTTTTATACCTATTATTAATTTTATTGTGGTAGTGATTTTATGGGTATGGCTTATAAAAAATACTTTTAAATATAATGCGATGTCAATGGTATTTGATAAGATTGACAATACAGATTTAAAAAAATATGATTTTGCTACTTTGGTGATAAGTTTTATTGCTGCACTATTTAATTTTGTACCGATACTCAATCTTTTTGGACCATTTTTTGGAGAGATAGCAATGTTTCATTATATCAAAAGTCAAAAATAGTCCTACATGATATCATGTAGGATATCTCTATCACAAAAGCACGACTCGGCTCTAAAATAAGCCTATCATAAAGATATCGATGATTTTCAAACCACTCTTTGTTGTTATTGTTTTTGATAGATGTTAAAAATTCCAAACTCTGTTTTGGAAAACCTTTAAAGTTTGTTTTGGTGGTACTTATTATTGTCTTATCCATAGTGCACTTTTGTTATTTAATATAAATTTGTTTGTGAACTAATACTATACTATGAAATGCTTATGATTTTTGATAAAATCATAAACAAAAGCAAATAATCTTAAACTTAGATAATAAAATAAAACTGTATAATGAAATCAAAAAACTAATAATCTTTTAAGAGGAAATATATGAACCAAGCTGTACATAATAAGTTGGTAAGTTTTATATGGTCAATAGCAGATGATTGCCTACGAGATGTATATGTTCGTGGAAAATATAGAGATGTTATTTTGCCTATGGTTGTTCTTCGTCGATTAGATGCACTGCTTGAACCGACAAAAGAGGCTGTTTTAGAAGAGCTTCGATTTCAAAAAGAGGAGTTGGGTGTTACAGATGTAGAAGATATGGATATGGGGCTTTGTGATGCTAGTGGATATGTGTTTTACAATACAAGCAAATGGACACTACAAAAACTCTATGATACCGCAACAAACTCATCTAGTTTGCTTGAGGCGAATTTTATAGAATATCTTAATGGTTTTAGCAAAAATGTGCAAGAGATTATTTCAAAATTTAAGTTAAAAGCACAAATCAAACATATGGCAGATAAAGATGTTTTACTTGATGTGCTAGAAAAATTTACTTCACCATACATCAATCTAACCAATCAAGAAACAATCGATCCAAATGGCAAAAAACTTCCTCCTCTTACAAATCTTGGAATGGGATATGTCTTTGAAGAGTTGATTAGAAAATTCAATGAAGATAACAATGAAGAAGCGGGAGAACACTTTACGCCAAGAGAAGTTATTAACTTAATGACACATATCGTTTTTGAACCTATAAAAGAGAGTTTGCCTTCTGTAATGACTATTTATGATCCTGCTTGTGGAAGCGGTGGGATGCTTACTGAATCTCAAAACTTTATACAAGATCCAGATGGCAAAATAAAAGCTAATGGAGATATCTATCTCTATGGTAAAGAGATAAATGACGAAACTTATGCTATTTGTAAATCTGACATGATGATCAAAGGAGACAATCCTCAAAATATCAAAAATGGCTCTACATTGGCAATAGATGATTTTAGTGATCTCAAATTTGACTTTATGCTTTCAAATCCTCCTTATGGAAAATCATGGTCAAGTGATAAGAGATATATCAAAAATGACAAAGAGATTATAGATCCTCGTTTTATAGTAAAACTAAAAGATTATTGGGGCACTGAACAAGAAGCAGATGCGACACCAAGAAGTAGTGATGGACAACTGCTCTTTTTAATGGATATGGTCAAAAAGATGAAACAAACTTTTACAAATTCAATAGGCTCTCGCATCGCATCTGTTCACAACGGTAGCTCACTCTTTACCGGAGATGCGGGTAGCGGAGAGAGTAATATCCGTCGTTATATCATCGAAAATGATCTGCTTGATTGTATCATCCAGTTACCAAATAATCTTTTTTACAATACAGGTATAACAACCTATATCTGGCTTTTATCAAATAACAAACCTGAGCATAGAAAAAGAAAAGTGCAACTTATAGATGCAAATAATTTATATGCAAAATTACGAAAAAATCTTGGAGATAAAAACTGTGAATTAAAACCAAAACACATTTCAAAAATATTGGAAATATATAATCGCTTTGAAGAGTGTGAAGAAGAGATTGAAGGTAAAACAATAGCATCTAAAATCTTTGACAATAGTGACTTTGGATACTACAAAGTAAATATAGAACGACCAAAAAGGTTAAAAGCACAATTTAGAGATGAACTTATAGAAAACCTTCGCTTCGATAAAACTATCCAAGAGCCTATGCGGTGGTGCTATGAGAAGTTTCAAGATGAGTGTTATATAGATATAATCAAATACAAAAAAATCATAGAAGAGTATCTTGAAAATGAACAAATCGAGCTAAAAGCCAAACAAAAAAAAGCACTTCTTTTGCAAAAGACATGGGAAAAACACAAAAAACTGTTAGATACAGCTTATCTTCTCAAAGAAAAAATAGGCACAAATGAATACGATGATTTTAATATCTTCAAAAAAGAGGTTGAAAGAGTCCTTAAAGAGGAGAAAATCAAACTAAGCTCAACTGAGAAAAATTTGATACTAAATGCCATAAGCTGGTATGATGAAAATGCAAAAAAAGTTATAAAAAAAGTGAGTAAAATTAGTGGTGAGAAGTTAGAAAAACTACTTGAATACTTAGGATGTAGCAAAGAACAACTTGTAAATTTTGGTTACTACAAAATAGATAAAACAGATGAGTATATAGAGTACGAAAGTGACACAGACTTAAGAGATAGTGAAAATATACCGCTCAAAGAGAATATACACGACTATTTCCTCAAAGAGGTCAAACCTCATGTAGAGGAGGCTTGGATAAATCTTGATAGTCTCAAGATAGGCTATGAGATAAGCTTTAACAAGTACTTCTACAAACACAAGCCACTAAGAAGCATCGAAGAGGTAATGGCAGATATACTGGAGCTTGAAAAACAGAGTGAGGGGCTTATCAAAGAGATACTGGGGCTTGGTGATGAATGAGTCAAACAGAGTAGAGTTTAAATCAAAACTGAGTGATGATTTAGAAAAAGAAGTAGTAGCTTTTTTAAATTATCGTGAGGGCGGTGTGTTGTATATTGGCATAGATGATAGTGGAAAACCTGTGAAATTATCAAATTTAGATGATCTACAGTTAAAAATCAAAGATAGACTAAAAA
>JALWLB010000081.1 GCA_027081145.1 Campylobacterales bacterium | reverse complement strand
CTGAGGATGAGCAGTTTTAAAATCCAAAGAGAGCTCTTCGGCTTGAGACTCTATCTCATAAGATCTATTTAACAAAGCACTTAACTTAGCATCTGTTACAAAAATTTGGCTTTGATCATTTTTTTGCAATTTCAAAAGTGCAATTTCCTCTTTTTTTTGTTCAATCTTTTCTATCCAAGAGTTTAACTGTTTTGTATTTAATCCACTATTTTCAAGCACTATCACATCCATATAGTTATATGAGTTTTTACTCTTTATCTTTTGAAGCAAACTTAGTTGATTTTCAAGCGATAGTAACTCCTCTTTGCTTTGAGTTAGTTTTTCTAAAATAGAACTATCTGTTTGAGATGATATGGCTATAGAGTTTTTTGCTTGAAACTCTTTTAATTTATCTCCATAGTTTCTAAGAGTCTCTCTCATAAATTCAAGTCTCTCATCTAAAAACTCAAGTGTTTTTTTGTTTGTAATAGTCTTATTCTCAAGCTGATACTCTATATAAATCTTGGCAATAGTATCTAGTATATGTTTAGCTCTTGTTGGAAGAGTATCACTATAGGTAATCTTTAACATATCATCTGATAGTCTCGCAACTTGTAAATTTGATATGATACTTTGGGTAATGGATAATTTATCTGTATTTAATACAAAAAAGTATGAGTCATCTTTAAAATCAACTCTTTTATCTATCACTATACTGTATGAATTAAAAGATATCTCCTTACCATAATAGTGTAGTTTATGATAGTTTGTATCATCATTGATAAGATAAAAACTCTTTTGATCTTTTGGTATAACTTTATATTTAATATTATTGATCACTTCATCAGCATAAACAATAGTTACTACAAAAGGAGCTCTCAATCTCTCTATATCTCTATAATTATGATGAATGAAATATCTTACTTGTAAATCTATCTCTTTAAGGACTTTTGAGATAATCTTTCTTGATTTGAGTATTTGTATATTTGTATCTAAATTATCTTTGTTTTCTATTTTACCTGGAAGAAGTTGATCTAAAGAGATAGATCTCTCTTTTTCTACTACTATCAAAGCATTTGTAATATAAATAGGTACTAAAAAATAGGCATATATAGTAACAGCAAGTGTAAAAATAAAAGTAATAAAAGCTATATTCCATTTGTATCTTTTTAGTGTAGAGATGATAAAAGATATATCTAGTTCATTTGGATGAGTCATCTATTTGCGTCCATTTACTATGTAATCAATTGATAAGTATGAACTAAATGTATTGGTAATAAGACCTATAATTGTATTAAAATCCCCAACTGCCATGTTTATTGATCTCATAAATCTAGGTTGAATATAAACAATGCTATTTGCAGGTATCATTAGATTTGATCTATTAAGTGCAGATAATCGTGTCATATCTATATATCTTGACTTTTGAGATCCTAGCTCTCCACTGATAATCTGTATAGCACCTTTATCAGCTCCATCACCAAGTCCACCAGCTCTAGCCAATACTTCATATAATAAAACTTGATCTGTTGCTATTGGCATAACAGAAGCACCGCTCTCTCCAAAAACATAAACTCTTTTATTTGCTATTTTAACTTTTATAAATGGATCTTGCAGATAGAGAGAGTATTTTTGTGTAAGAAGTTTACTTGCTTCTTTCTCGGTCAATCCAGCAAGTTTTATCTCACCTAAAATTGGTAAAACAATAGTTCCATCCGAATCAACAATATACTCTTGTGTACTATTTTTAGCTAAAGTTGTTGTACTACCATCGATAGCTGTAAGTGGAATTTTTTTAGAGTTGTTATACACATCTATGCTTAATTTATCAGAAGGGACTATTTTACTAGTATATTGAAAAGTGATAGGATACTCATTTTCATCAATAAAAGTTCTCTCATCTTGGAAAAGTTTATACTTAAAACCACATCCAGATAAAAATATTAACAAAATATATATACAAACTCTACAAAACATTCCCTACCCTACAAAAAATATAACTAATATTTTACCTTAAGTTTCTTAAGATAATTGTATTTTATAAAAATATTATCAAATAAATTATATTTTTGTTTAGAGTTGTTTAATCGCTTTTAAATATATATCAAATATAATTTTGTCACTAAAATTTTCAAGAACTTTTTTTCTACCAACTTTTCCAAAGTTATCTCGCTCTTTTTGAGGAAGATTTATAAACTTGATCATAGATTTTGCTAAATCTTGAGAATCTTTTACATTACAAAGATAACCATTTTTTCCTTCAGTTACCAAATCTTTACAACCAGGAACATTTGAAGTTATAATAGGTTTTGCCATACTCATAGCTTCAAGGAGTGATCTCGATAAACCTTCTCTATATGATGGTAAAACGATACAAGATGCTTTGGATATGTAATCTCTTATATGATCGGTATGATCTACATACTCTATCAATCCTTCATCTATCCATGAATTTAATGTACCAGCACTTATAGATGTAGGATTTTTCTCATACAATCCACCAATCAACCAAAACTTAATATCACTAAATCTCTTTTTGACAATACGAATAGCCTCAATATATTCTACTATGCCTTTATCTTTTATCAATCTGCTAATCATTAAAAAAGTTGTATTTTGTATCTCATAATCAATTGGTTTAAACTTATTTGTATCTATACCTGAGCCTGGAATTAGTGTTGTTTTTTCTCTTTTTATCAATCTCTTTTTTACAAATAGTTCTAAATCATCACTATTTTGAAAAAATACTTTATTACTATATCTTAAAGTAATACAATAAAGCCATCTAGCAATTTTAGAACTAAATTTATTATTTAAAAATACTGTCCCAAGTCCTGAAATATTACTAATAGTGGGAATTCTTAAAAAAGCAGCTGCTAGATTTCCATATATATTTGGTTTTATGGTATATTGGAGTATAACATCTGGTTTGACTTTTCTATAAAGCCAAAATAGATGAGCAAGAAGTTTTAACTCTTTGAGTGTATTTGTATTATCATTATCAAGATATAAATTATGATACTCAAAGTTCTCTTTTTCTAGCAACTTAGAGTATCTATCTTTAGGTGCTATCACCACTATATGATAGCCAGTTTGTTGTAATGATTTTAAAAGGTTTAATCTAAAATTATAGACATTCCAAGAGGTGTTTATTACTATGGCGATTTTTTTTTTAGGATTATTCAAACTTTTATTACCTATAACTATATTAGGTAATATTGTATCTTTATATTTCTTAAAGATTAATTATTTTTCGGAGGCAATGCTTTAGTTTTGCACGATGTATAGATATCGTTTTGTACCACACTAAAGTATGGTCTCCTTTTAGTTAATTTTAATAATAACTTAGATAGCATATCTAAATATTTTAAGATTCTATACTATAATAAATACAGTGTCACAGATAAAAACGGAGTATATAAATGTTGGCTATAAAAATAGATAATATGGAGCTAGAGAAAAAAATTTTTACATATGCAAAATTAAAAGAAAAAAAAGTTGAAGAAATTACTATAGAAGCGATAAAACAGTTTTTAGATAAACAAACAAAAAAAGATGAAATAGTATATACAAAAAGAGATCCTATGAAGTATATACACAAAATTAAGTATGAAGATGATGGGGAAGATTTGAGTGATATCCAACCTTATAGTCATATAGAAGATAGTGCTAAATATATTCATGATTTAAGACGCATAAGAGTTAAATGATATTTTTAGATACTTGTGTTTTAATAGATTACTCTAAAGGTAAAATATCTTTAGATTTATCACAACACTATTTTATTAATTCTATTGTAAAACTAGAATTTAAATTCGGTGCTTTGAATAAAAAAGAACTTAAAAAGATAAATAGAATATTATCTCAAATTAGCCTTTTAGAAATAGATCAATCTATTTTAGATTTAGCTGATAAGCTGGTGGATAATTATTCTCTTTCTTGTAACATGGGAATTTATGATTCGATTATAGCTTCTACTTGTTTAATATATGACTTACCATTATGGACATATAATACAAAAGATTTTAAATTTATAGATAAATTGGTATTGCTCAATAAATCATAAATAAGAAGAGACCATACTTTAGTGCGGTCTCCTTATACAAAGCTAAAGCATTGCCTCCATTAGAGTTGTTATTTGTATTTAAGCAGCCCTTAACTCGTCATCAAAATAACTTACTATAACATCACCTTTTCTTTGGAGTACGAAGTATCCAAGAGATAGTGCTTGATCTATGACATTTTTTGGTATCTTAAATCCTGCTATACCTGCATAAACTTTATAGTTTTTATACTGAGGTAGTTTTTTGAGATTTTCTATCTTTTTTGGTAACTTTTCTAAATCATTTGGGTGAACTTTATATTTTACCTCTACAATTGCTACTGTATCATCATTGGTAAGTACGATATCAAACTCATCTTTGATCTTTTTGCCTTCAACTTCATAATTTGGAAATATATAATCAAACTTCATATCACCTATAGTTAATTTGTTTTTTAGTGAGT
>JALWLB010000080.1 GCA_027081145.1 Campylobacterales bacterium | reverse complement strand
ATGATATTGATGAATTTTTAGCCAAATTTGAAGATCAAAAAGTTCAAGAACAAGATCAACTATTGCTTTTTTGCAAAAACTCCCCAACTCTACAAGAGGCGTTAGATATATATGGCGATAAGATTTATGAGTATGAATTGGAGGGCAAAATAAAAATTGATAACTTAAGAGTTCATATAGTATGAAACACTCATGATTTTTGATAAAATCATAAACAAAAGCAAAAATCTTGAGGGTTTCATATCTTGCTCGTTAGAGCAAAGCTTTAGAAAGAGGAATTTTTGTTGGAATTTATTTCCAACAAAAAGGAGATTATTAGGTGAAAATAGCTGCTTTGGATATTGGATTAAAAAGAGTTGGTTTAGCTATCTGTTTAAATAACAATATAGTTTTACCTCAAAAAGCAATTATTAGAAAAAATAGAGATCAAGCTGCAAAAGATGTTGATTCGTTTTTAGATGAGTGGCAAATTGAGTTAGTAGTTGTTGGATTACCTCAAAGTGGCAGTAGTAAAGATGAGATGCAAAGAAGAGTTAAACATTTTATCTCTTTATTAAAATTTGATAAAAGAGTAGAGTTTATTGATGAGTATGGAAGCTCATACGAGGCTAAAGAGATGATTAAAGGAAAAATAAAACAAAAAAGAGATGGCCGCATAGATTCATTAGCGGCCAAAATTATTTTAGAAAGATACCTATCAAGCTAAAGTTTTCTCTTCGATAATCTTATCAATGCTATTATAAAAAGCAATACTCTCTTTTTCCGATTTTTTAAAGTTGTCTATTATAGTCTCTTTATTATCCATTACAAAGTTGTGTCCCTTTTTTGCTAATGCAATATTCTCTTTTAATATATTTTCTACAGCATTGTGATGTTTGATGAGATTTTTAAATGATGGAAGATTTCCAAAATGTTTCTTTCCATCACTCTCATACCATTTTTTAAAATTACAACTTTTCTCTTCATCCAATAGATCATCAGAGATATTTCCACTTGCAATTGAAGAGTAAATCTTATTTTTATAGTAAATATGCTCTATTTTAAAAAGTGTTGTTAAAAGTTTAGCATTTGAGGTTGCTGCACTATTTGAGACAGAGTTTATATCATCATTAAATAGATGAAACATCTCTTTAAAGTTTTGCATCTTATCACTACTTGTATGAGCGATAGAGGAGATTTTTTGTGCATTTGATTTTATCTCATTTGATTGCTGTTTTAAACTCTGAATTGTAAGAGAGATTTCAGATGTTGCTTTTTGTGTATTTTCAGCCAACTTTCTAACCTCATCTGCAACAACAGCAAAGCCTCTTCCATGCTCACCCGCTCTTGCTGCCTCAATAGCTGCATTTAATGCTAGTAAGTTTGTCTGCTCAGCTATCTCTTTTATTAAATTGACAACTGAGGTGATATTTGCTACATTTGAATCGAGTGCATCAATTGAAGTTGCAGTTTCATTTATATTTTCACTCAAAATTTCTAAATTTTGATTTATTGTATCAATTGACATTGAAGACTCATTACTCTTTTGAGAGATGTTTGACATACTATTTGATATATTTTTTGTAAAGTTATTTGCATATCTTAAATCATCTGAGATAATATCAAGACCACCTTTTATGCCATTTTCTATCTTTGTAAATCTAGTGGAAAGATCTCCTCTAATTTGATTTGAAACATTATCTCTCATAAACTCTATAGCTTGGTTTAGGGCTTTTGCACTCTTGTTAAAATCGTTATGCAATCCTTGAGGATAGACCTCTCTATAGAGTTTTCCATTATTAATTTCATAAATAACATTTGTTGATTCTCTTAAAATAACCTCTACTTGATCCAATAGATCATTAATTGCCCATGCAACTTTGGTTGTTAATCTGCCATCATTACTAGCACAAATTCTACTTGATAATTTTCCATCAGCTGCATTTTTTGAAACTTTTAAAATTCTTTTTAAAATAGCTTCATCTTGATCTACTGTATTGCTTGAACTATTTGGTAAAAACAAAGATGCTATAGAAATAGCAATTAACACTCCACCAACAAAAAACTCCAAAGAGAACAGTAGATAAATAGATACTCCCAAAAGAGCGATAAACATCAAACTAAATTGTAAATTTTTAAAATTTTTCATGCTTTTTCTCCAGCTTGTAAAGTTACAACAAACTCTTCATAAGTTGTCTCATTTTGTGCAAGATAATCCATCAAAGCCTTTTTTGAAGCTTCAACTCCCTCTTTTTCCTCAATATCTTTTAATAATTTATATATTGGTATGATAGTTTCAATCGCTTTTCTTGATGGTTTTCTTCTAAAAGATGTATAACCTCTTATATTTCCATCTGTATCTAAATCGGCTGTTATATAAGCATATACCCAATAATACCCTCCACATTTTCGTAAATTTTTTACAAAACCAAAAAACTCTTTTTTATCTTTGATTAAACTCCAAGCCAACCAAAAAGCAGCTTTTGGCATATCTGGATGTCTTATGAGATTATGGTTTGCACCAATAATCTCATCTTTGGTATAACCACTCATCTCAATAAAGATTTTATTACCATAAGTGATAAAACCTTTTGTATCTGTTTTTGAGACTATAAAATCATTCTCATTCATGATCTTTTCATCATCAGTGATATGGGTTGGAGCGTCATTTTTATTTAGTCTATGAGCTACTGCCATTTTAATAACCTTTGTGTTTTAGTGTTTAAAACCTAAGTATCGACCATATCACTCTTTTTTTTAACTCTTCTTTATAAAATTAGCATTGCATCACCATAAGAGTAGAATTTGTACCTTTTTTTAATCGCATATTGATAAATTTTTAAACACTTCTCTATCCCAACAAAGCTAGAGACCAACATCAAGAGAGTTGATTTTGGTAGATGAAAATTTGTCAAAAGATAATTTACTCTTAATGGTCTATTTAAAGGATGTAAAAATAGATTTGCATTTCCTAAAGGTATTTTAGTTCTTACAAAATATTCAACTGCTCTTGTTACAGTTGTTCCAACTGCCAATATTTTATGATTTGAATTGATGATATTTTGAGCATTTTGAGAGATATTGTAATACTCTTCATGCATGATATGCTCTTTAATGTTTTCACACTCTATTGGTTTAAATGTACCAGCTCCAATATGCAAAGTTATAAAAGATATATCAAATCTCTCTTTTGTTTTTAAAAATAGTTCATCACTAAAATGAAGTGATGCAGTAGGTGCTGCAACTGCTCCAATATTTTTAGCAAAAACACTTTGATAATCTATCTCATCACTCTTTACATCTTCTCTTTTTATATATGGAGGTAAAGGGGTGTGACCAATCTTTTCTAAGATATCATGTAGGCTATTAAAATCCAACTCTTTTTGAAGATGATAAAATTTTACCACTCTTGATCCATCATCTTGTAGTTTTAGCACAATAGATTCTAAATTGTTATCAAAAATTAATTTTGTACCAACTTTTACTCTGCCTTTTATAAAGACTAAAAAGTCATTATTATCTAAAACAGAATTTAGCAGTAGCTCAACCCTTCCGCCACTTTGTTTTTTGCCAAAAATTCTAGCTTTTATAACCTTTGTATCATTAAAAAATATTTTTGTATCTTTGGGTATAAAAGAGAGCAAATTTTTAAAAGTTGTATCAACAATAGTATCTTGTTCTCTATCATAAACTAAAAGTTTTGCACTATCTCTTGGATTTGCTGGTTGTGTAGCAATTAACTCTTTTGGTAGATCATAATCGTATGATTTTACCGATAGTGGATCAATCTTCATCCGGTTTTTCAGGATTTATTATTTTTGCTATTAGAATCGATACTCCATACAATCCTATCAAAGGAGCCGCCATTAAAAATTGAGTTAAAACATCAGGTGGAGTTAATAAAGCAGAGAGTAAAAAGATAAGCACTATCGCATATTTGAAAAAGTTTATCAAAGTACGATCACTTACCAATCCAATAGAGGCTAAAAAAAATG
This sequence comes from Campylobacterales bacterium, assembly GCA_027081145.1. Taxonomy (GTDB): domain Bacteria; phylum Campylobacterota; class Campylobacteria; order Campylobacterales; family QNZT01; genus JALWLB01. The sequence continues at coordinate 747 of JALWLB010000080.1, read as the reverse complement.
TAACTACAGGCAACTCAAAAGCCAATCCAAATCCAAAAAGAAGCTTTGTAAAAAATCCAACATACTCACCAATGCTAGGTAGTGCAGTAAAAAGTTGTGTTCCAAAATTTATCAAAAAATTATACCCAAAAGGTATGACTATATAATAACAAAATGCACTCCCAATTAAAAACATAACAGTTGCAAAAAATACAAATGGTAAAAGCATCTTTTTCTCATGCTCATAAAGTCCTGGTGCAACAAATAGCCAAAATTGCCAAAATATTATAGGAAGTGAAGCTATAAATGCACTAAAAAAAGAGACTTTGAGTGCGGTAAAAAATGGCTCTTGAACTTTTGTAAAGATAACACTACTTCCTTTTGGTAAAACTTCATTCAAAGGTGCAATCATCCAGCCCAAAATGCTCTCCCAAAAGCCAAACATAACAAAAAATAGTATAAAAATAGCTCCTATAGAGATAATAAGTCTTTTTCGCAACTCTTTTATATGTGGTTTTAAATCTTCAAGCATCTTTTTTTTCTTTCTTCTTTTTTCTCTTTTTCTTTTTTTTCTTAGGTTTATCCTCTTTATCAAAATTTTTTTCTTCTTCAACAATTTCTAAGTTTGTTAATTTATTTGCATAAGTTATACCTTCATTTTTTAACTCTTCCAGATGTACTTGCTCTTCTATTGTATTTTTGGCTTCATTTATAGTTCTTGTAAAGCTTTTAAAAAATTTTGCAACCTTTATTATAGCTTCTGGTAAT
>JALWLB010000079.1 GCA_027081145.1 Campylobacterales bacterium | reverse complement strand
GTGCTACTCTTTTTTTGCCACTATTTTGAAGTATCTGCTTTTTAATAACTTCAAATTTTAAATTTAAAGGTTCACCAACTTCTTTGATTGCAATAAAGATACCAAGAGGATTCTCTTTAAATTTTTGCAGTGCTTCATACTTATGAGTTGCAACAATAAGAGTTGTACTTTTTTTACCACCAATAGAGTAAAAAATTTTAAAATATTTCATGGTTTAATTACTCTTAAGACTTCTTCAAGTGATGTTTCAGATTGAAATGCTTTTTTTAGTGCGTCAAACAACATCGGTCTATATCCATGTTTTAGTGCCTCTTGATAAATTTCAAATTTATCTTTTCCTTTTGATATTAAAGATGATAATTGAGCATTAATTTCTAAAATTTCACAAACCATAATCCTATCATTATAGCCACTAAAAGAGCAGTGTGCACACCCTTTTCCTATATAAAATTTATAATTTGGTGGAAGATATTTTTTTACTTTTGCGATCAAATCAATATGTGGCTTATGTTCTTGTTTGCAGTGTGAGCATATTTTTCTTAAAAGTCTTTGTGTAATAACTCCAAGTAGTGAATCGGCTATCATGTAAGGTTCTAAATTCATTTGTGACATTCTAGTAATCGCACTTGGTGCATCATTTGTATGAAGTGTAGAAAAGACTAAATGTCCAGTTAAAGATGCACCAACAGCAGTACTTAAAGTCTCCTGATCTCTTGTCTCTCCTACCATAATAACATCTGGGTCTTGTCTGAGTACCGATCTTAATATATCACTAAAGTCACGATTTATTTTAGTATTTACCTGCATTTGTTGAACTAAAGGCAACTGATACTCTATAGGATCTTCAATAGTAATAATTTTATTCTCAATACTCTTTATTTCATTTAGTATTGCATATAAAGTTGTTGTTTTTCCACTACCAGTAGGACCTGTTATAAAAATTATACCATATGGTGAAGTTATTAGATTTTTTATTTTTTGTAAATTCTCCTTTTCTAAACCAAAATCGTTTAGTGTTAAAAGAATTTTTTGTTGATCTAATATTCTCATAACAAGTGATTCACCATGTAGCGTTGGTGCGGTGGATAATCTAAAATCATACTCTTTACCATTTACAGACATAGAGAATCTACCATCTTGAGATTTTCTTTTTTCAGATATATCAAGATTTGCTAAAATTTTTATTCTTGAAACAAAAGCATTATAAACCTCTATATCTATAACAAAAATCTCTTTAAGCACCCCATCAATTCTATTTCTAACAGAAACATTAAACTCATTTGGTTCGATATGAATATCACTTGCTTTATTGATGATAGAGCCTTTTAAAATTTGAGCAATAAGTTGCATTATGGCACTTTGGTCACTATCGGCTTTATAATCTGTTGAATTAATCTCTTGTTTTACACTTTTTATAAGAGATTTTGTTGTTTCAATAATCTCTACTCTTTCAAAAATGTGTTTAATATCATTTGCAGGAGATATATGATATTTGATAGGTTTAGTCATAATTGCTCTATCAAGCATCTCTATAGCATCATAATTTAAAGGATCTGCTATACTAACATAAACAAAATCTTCATCCTCTTTAAAAACAATTGAGGTAGTAGCTTTTAAAATATTTAGAGGATATTTATTTAAAAGATTTAGATCTATATCGATACCATATAGATCTATAAACTCGATATTTAACTGAGTTGCTAATAGTTGAGCAAACTCACTCTCATTTATATAGCCCTCTTCTATAAAAATTTCACCAAGTTTTTTTGTAAAATTATTCTCTTTTTGTTTTTGTAAAGCAGCTTGTAGTTGTTGTTGGGTTATTTTGTTTTTTTCAACAAGAATATCGCCAATTTTTAATGTTTGCATTGCACAATCTTTACCAAATTAATTTAAAAACACTCTCTTAATTAGAAGTATTTTTTAAATTATCAAGCAATTTTTGTGCCTCTTTTGATTTGTACCTTTTTAAATACATTTCAAGTGCTTGAATAGCTACTTTTACTCTTCCTTGTTTCTGTTTTGTTTTGGCATATAAAATCCAAGGTTCACTAGCAGATGAATCAAATTTACTAGATTGTATCGCCCATTTTATTGACTGTTGATATCTGCCATTTGTAAAATAATATTTTGCTAAATTAAGTGATGTAGAAAAATTTTGTTTTTTTTCATACTCTTTTAATAATCTTACCAACTCTTCTCGTTTTGTTACTTGCAATTTAATAGGATTTTGTTCAGCAGTTTTATTCTTTGGAGTAACTTTTTTATTATTTAATTGTTGATTATTAGATTTTTGTTTTGGAATTTGATGTTTTGTTTTAGTATTTTTTGGTTTTGTTGCTTTTTAATTTCTTGTAATTTATTATCTTCTTTTTGTTTAATTACAGGCTCTTTTTGCATCATCTGTTTATCATCTAATACCTTTTGTTCTTGCAAAGTTTGTTCTTTTGTATTATTTGATACAGACTCTTTTATAAACAGATAAATTCCAATAAAAACTATAACTACAACTAAAATTATTTTTAATAATACACTCTTAATCTGTTTATTTCGATATTTTTCATACTTTTTAACCAACTCATTATAGTCACTATTTAACATCAATTAATCCTATATCAATAGCAGCCATAGTTAAAGTAGCCTTGTTAATCTTGCTATATTTTTTATGACCTCTCTCATTAGCATATATAATAATTTCAAATAGTGTTTTTGTTAGTTTTTTTATAGTTCTAAAATTATTTAACGATATTTTTGCAATGTATGTAATATATTTATCTTCAAAAGCTGTTGCTAGTTTTGATAAATTTTTACTAAGTAATCTCTGTCTTATATAATTTGCTACTTCATAATCTTCAAGAGGGTTTATATAGATAACCTTTTTTGTTCTTGATTTAAAATGTGCTTTTTGAAGTACAGTTTCTCCCTCTTTTTTATGCATAGCAAGTACAAATTGAAATATTTGCATATCACTTAATATTCTAATGAGCTCTAACTGCTTCTCATCTAAAAGTTGAGCTTCATCTATAAAAACGGTATATTTTAAGCTTTTATAATAGTTACCTAAATACTCTATTAGTTTTTCTTGTGAGTACTGGTTTTTAATAACCTCTATTCCAGTAGTCTCTAACAAAACTTCCAATAACTCTCGTTCATCAAAATACGGATGAGAAAAAAATTTTGCTATTTTGATAAAAGAGATATTTTTATTTATATAATTTAATAAAAAACTTTTTCCAGAACCTGGATCACCAAGCAAAAATATCAAAGGAGCTTCATTTGAATTAATAGCACTTAATAAATCTTTTTTGGCAAATTCAAAAGTTAAACTCTCAAAACATTCATGAGTATTAAGCTCATCATTAAAAAGCTCTTTTGCTTTGATATATTGATTCATCAACTCTCTTATTTAGGGCTATTAGATGTACCCTTTAGTTAAATTTTTTTTCAAACTCATCTAAGCTAATATTATTATGCTCTCCACTAATGAGTGTTGGAGTTATAACTATAATCAATTCACTCTTAATTTTTACTTTAGTGTTATTTTTAAAGGCTTTTCCAAGAATAGGAATTGCATTTAAAAAAGGTACTTTTGTCATTTTATCCTCTATTTTTTGCTGGATTAATCCTCCTATCAAGATTTTTTTACCATTTTTGACTTTCACAATAGAGGAGAGTTGTTTGATCTTTATATCTGGTGCTAGAGATGGGATTCCATCTTTATTGATATGTGATTCAGAAATTTCACTGATTGTTGGATTAATTTTTAAAATTATAAAATTATCTTTTGTAACTTCAGGTACTATATCGAGTGTTACTCCTACAAAAGTTGAACCAACTGTATATTGTGGTGTTGTTTTTATAACACCATTTGTTGTTGTTGAAGTTTCACCTGTTGTATATTTATAATTTTTCTCTTCACCAACATTTATAGCCGCTGGTTGGTTATTGAGTGTTAAAATTTTTGGATTTGAGATAACATTAACATCCCCTTGAGTTTGTAAAAATTTCATTAATCCTTCCATTGAAAAATTATATTTAAAGAGTTTAGTTGGTGAAGTTAGTGAAGATGTTGCAGTATCCTTTAATCCATCTAAACTCCCCTCAAGAGAAGCTTCAAATTTACTCCAATCAATTCCTTGAGTGTTTGTATCACTATAGGTTACTTCTATAATTTTTGCATCCAAAAGTACCTGTTTATGCAATCTTTTAGTAATAGTGTTAATATACTTTTCTACCTTATCAAGTTGTCTTTTACTTCCTGTAATGGTGGCTGTTCCTGCTTCTTGATTAAAAATAATTTTTGGTGGAATTTCTGAGCTATCATGTAGTATGGAGTTTAACTCCTTTTCTATCTTATTCCAAAATTGAAAATCTGATTTAAAATTTAGAGTGGTTGAGCCACTACCTTTATTACCTTTTGAACCAGTTTTTATTATTTTGGTTGAGATACTTGTTCTTTGTTGAAAACTTACATAATCGATATAAAAAGTTTTTGTTTTTTGACTTGCAATTTTTAAAACTTTGCCATTTTGCTCTAAAGAGTAAAATATATTATTATCACCCAAAAGCAATTCCAATAACTCATCAAGAGAAAAATCATAAATATTTATATAATTAATTATTTTATTAACTGCTTTTTTTGTATTGGAGTCTTCAAAAACTAAATTTATCCTACACTCATCAGATAGATTTTCTAAAATATCTATTATTTTTACAGGTGTTTTTTTTTTACTTTTA
>JALWLB010000078.1 GCA_027081145.1 Campylobacterales bacterium | reverse complement strand
AACTAAATATTATTATTTTATTAAAAAGATGAAAAAACTAGAATTTTTTACCACTTTGATATAAATAATTTTACAAAAATAATGTTTCTTAGTAAAACAATATATGTGTATTATTTAAGGTTATAGCTACATGATATCTATTTGAGAGGAAGAGTAATAATAAATTGAGCACAATCATAATATTTATCCAAAGCAACTTTACTTTGAATATTTTTAGCGATTAGTATGCCTCCCATCTGTTTTTCTATAATCTGTTTTGACATATAAAGTCCAATACCAGTACCAATTGTTTTATGTTTAGTTGTAAAATATGGTTCAAAAATTTTATCTTGTATATTTTGATTTATTCCACCTGCGTTATCAATAAAAGAGATATATGCACAAGACTTTGGTCGTTTTTTCTTTTGAACTTTTATCATAATTCTTTTATGATCAATCTCTTTATCTCTAAAAGCATCTCTTGCGTTATTTATAAGATTTAAAATTACATGTGAAAACTCATTTGCATAACCATAGACTTTGATATCTTCTTCACACTCAAAAACAATCTCAATTCCTTCATCTTTACAGAAAAAGTCCACCATATCAAAAGTATCTTTGATAGCTTTTTTTAAACTAAATATATTTTGCATTTTATTTGGAGTGAAAAAATTTCTAAAATCATCAATAGTATTTGACATTCCAACAGCAAGCCTAAGCCCTTCATCAACCTGTTTATCGATAAACTCTTGAGTTAATTTTCCAGCACTACTTTTGATACCAAAACTTTGTATAAGTAGTGTTAGAGCATTTAATGGTTGTCTCCACTGATGAGCAATATTTCCTATCATTTCACCCATAGCAGCCAATCTTGCGTGTTGATACATGATTTGATCTTTTTCTCTATTTTTTTGAACCTCTTTTTTTATTTTTTCCTCAAATTGAAGATTTAAATTGTAGTTATCTTTTTCTTTTTGATCTATTTCATTATGTAAAATAGTAAGTGAGTATTTGATACTTTTAATTATAAAAAATGCTATTAAAGCTAATGTAGCCAATATAGCTAAAGTTACAAAAATTAGCTTATATAACATTTGATTATACAGTGTGTCATCTAAACGAGAGTTATCTTTTGAAAATATCTTTTGTATTTGTTTATCAAGTTCTCTGCTTTCTTGAGCTACTGTTTTAATTGCAAACACTTTTTCGTTATATAGATTATTATAGTTATCTCTTATCATGTACATACCAAAGTGGGATACTCCACCGATAGTTAATATACTCATAATAGCAACTATAACTAAGAGTATAGTTTTATTAATAATGTTCATATCATCTAAAAAGTTTCTGTTTTTCATTTTTATAAGATCGTCATTTTTGGATAAAAGTTAAAGATAGCTTAGTTCTTTATATGGAATAAAAGTTGCTGTAGTTTTATTATGAAAAGTGCATTTAGTTTAATTGAGTTGATACTTACTATTGTTATAATGTCTATTATTTTTGCTCTCATTCCAAAAATTATATTTGCAATTAATAAAAGTGATAACTTTTCAATCAAACAAGATGCTATTTTTAATACACTTTCTCTTACAAAAATAGTTTCAGTTTTAGCATGGGATGAAAACAATACTCAACAGACAAAAATATTAGATACGGATGGTTCTATTATATTTGATTGTAATAGTACAACAGATATTCGGCAAGGAAGTTTTTTGGGTTCAAGATCATGTACTGCTACACTTAGTGCATCAAAAATAGCGGCAGATGAGAGTAGTAAGAGTAGTTTTGATGATTTGGATGATTTTAACGGTTCAATAACAGATGTAAATACAACAAGTGGCAAAACAAAGTATGCGATCTACTCTAATATCGACTATTTAAGTGATGATACAACTGTTTTTAGTGTATCTGGTACAACTATGAGTATAGATTTGAGCAAATCATCAATCTCATCAAATTCAACAAATATAAAAAAACTCACAATGACAGTTGCATACAAAGGAAGTAGAGGAAAAGAGAGAAATATAACTTCATTTAGTTACTACTCTACAAATATTGGACAACTAAGCTTGAATTCGGAGAATTGGTAGTGAAAAGAGTTGGTTTTACTATGATAGAGCTTGTTGTTACTATTGTTGTTATGGGAATTTTAGCTAGTGGAGCGTATATTGCTTTGAAAAAATTATATATAAAAACAGCAAAGTCAAAAGCCATTAGTGAACTCTCTTTTGATTCAACTATAATAGCAAATCAAATTTCATCACTTCTAATAAATCGAGTTCCATCAACTGTTATAGGATATGATTCAAATAGTGGTAATTTTGAATCAATTTATAATTTAAGCTCAAACTATGAGATACTAGAGTGGATTTCGGTTGATTTTGAAAGCTTTAGAGATAAAAAATTTAGTGGGTTTGTTGATCTTGAAAGATCTGATAAAACTACATCTTCACTCTATTCCCCAGATACAAATATTAGCCAATTTGATACAAATAAAATTGGACTAATTTTTTCTGGTTCATTTGATGAAGGTTCTATATATGGATTGAATTTTAATAACTCATTTGGATGGCATGGAAATAGTGCAAATGAGATATTTGATATAAGCTCCACCTCTAGTGATGAAAATATTACACTAAGTGTACACCCAAATAAAATTTATGAAAAATATTATCTTGTTGATAGTGCATATGCTATCGCTAAAAGTAGTGATATAAATACTAGTGCAAGTTGTATTCAAGATTTAAATATTAGCATATCTGATAATATACTGTTTTTATTTTATGATTATAGACCATGGAAATTGGAAACATTTTGTGCTGATCCAAATGGTACTACTCAAGAAGGAAATGTAACTGTACTCTCAAATGAAACAAGTGGTTTTGAGGTGGACTTTGTAGAGGGAATGTTACAGTTTAAACTAACACTTAGTAGATCTATACCAAAAGGTGGCAATAAAAGTGTAACTATATCAAAACAGAAGGCAATATTTTGAGAAGAGCTTTTGGTATGATACAAGTTATATTTTTTATGGTTATTATTTCAACTATTTTAGCAATTGCTATGAAATATGCCACTATAACAATTAAACAGACTTCAGATATATATATAAAAGAACAAGCTGAACTATTTTTACAAAGTTCAATTGAATTAGCACTACTTGGGATACAAGGACACAATAGAAAATCACAAGGATTATTAAAAGAGATAAATATAACTTCAGATGATAAAAGATTTATAAGCAATATAAATATCTCCAAATATTATATTTTTGGTGGTAGTAATGTTGATAGAAATGTTTCAATTCAAACTGAAAAGTCACATGGAACTATAATGTTAGAAGTTACAGTCGAAACAAATAATACCCACCCAAAAAATCCACGAGCTATAAGAGTGACAAGACGCACTCTTCAAAGACCATGAGCAGTAGTATGAAAAAAGCATTTACTATGATTGAGATCATTATAGTTATACTGGTTATAGGAATTATCTATGTTATGGCAAAAATGAGTATGCCTGATGGTAAATTTTATAGTGATGTCAATTTTATAACCCAAAAGATAAAGCAAAAACAGTTATATGCTATTGGATACGATAGCTTTGATTTTAATAATGGAAGAGATAGTGCTTTTAATGATTTAGTTTGTATTGATATTGATATAGCGACAATTAATGATAATGAAAATAGCTCTAGTTCCCAAAAAAAATATCAAATTGACCCACAAACTATTATCTCTATAAATAGTGGTGATCAAAAAATTTGTTTTGATTTTTTGGGAAGAGTGTATAAAAATAATTTACAATTAAACAATTTAGTAAAAGTGCCGATAGAGTTTAATATAACAAATAAAAATAGAACAAAAGAACTATTGATTATGCCAATTTCTGGTTATATCATGCAAAAAGAGTAAAAGATGTCACATGATGTTAACTTTATTGACTTAAATACAAAACAGATTTTTTCATTTGATGGAAAAGCTTTTATAAATTCAAGCATAAAAGATAAAAATATTCCGATAGTTTCTAGACTTTTATATCAAGATATTACCACTTACAGTTTTCAGGCTAAAAATAGTTTATCTAAAAATGAACTTTTGGTAGAAATTGAGCTTAAAATGTATGAAGAGGCTGGATTAGATCCAGAACAAGAGTATAAAATACTTCATATAATCAAAAACACCTCTATAAAAGAGACCTCTTTAATAGAGGTATTTATGATAAATAAAAACCAGGTTAAAAACAGATATCAGGATGCTATTAATATAGTTCAACATATTGACTATTTGGTTATACCACCTCTATCTTTTGAAATACTTTATAAAAATAAAATTTTAACACAGCAAAATGATCTATTTGTTTATATCTCTAAAGAAGAAGCATTTGTTGCTTTTTATCAAGATGGAATTTATCTATCTTCTAAAAAAATTGAATCAATTAACGATATGATTAAATATTTTAATACTAATAATATACAAATAGAGCTTAATAAACTTGAAAATATTTTACTTACAAAGGGTTTAGATAAAAGTAAGTATGCTCCAGAGGAATATAATATATATGAGCATTTACAAAATATTTTTACAAAACTATTTATAAAGATAGATAATTTAGCAATTCATAACAGAAGTATTTTTGGCTATACAAAAATTGATAGAGTATTTTTTGGAGTAAATAATAATCTAATACCAAATCTTAAATCAGTTACGCAAAGTTTTACAAAAAATGCTTCCTTTTATGGTTTAAACTTTATTACAGAAAAAAATCATAATGTTTTAAATATCATTTGTGCTTTATATGCTAGAAACAATTTAATCATAAATGATAATAGTAAAAACATAACTTTTATCAAAAGAAAACAGCCTTTTTACAAAACAGAACTTGGTAAAC
>JALWLB010000077.1 GCA_027081145.1 Campylobacterales bacterium | reverse complement strand
TTCATATCTTGCCCGTTAGAGCAAAGCTTTAGAGAGAGGAATTTTTGTTGGAATTTACTTCCAACAAAAAGGAGATTATTAGATGAAAATTTTTAAAGATCCAAAAGAGTTAATCAAATTTAGACAAAGTATTAAAAAAAGTGTAGGGTTTGTTCCCACTATGGGAGCGTTGCATAATGGGCATTTATCTTTGATAAAGAGATCAATTTTGGAAAATGATTATACGATAGTCTCTATTTTTGTAAATCCAACTCAATTTTTAGAGGGTGAAGATTTTGATAAATATCCAAAAAAGATAGAGGCTGATTTAAAAATTTGTTCACTAGCTGGGGTGGATTTTGTTTTTTTGCCAGATATAGATGATATGTATCAAGATCATGAACTTAGTATAAAAGCTCCTAAAATAGAAGGATTTATTCTTGAAGGATATAAAAGAGCTGGACATTTTGATGGAGTTTTACAAATAGTTTTAAAACTTTTAAATATCACAAAACCTACAAATGCCTATTTTGGTAAAAAAGATGCTCAGCAACTCTACATGATAATTAAGATGAAAGAGCAACTATTTTTAGATACAAATATCATCGCTTGTGAAATAGTTCGTGAAGCTGATGGATTGGCTCTTAGTAGTAGAAATGTTTATTTGAGTAAAGAGGATAGACAAAAGGCACTTAATTTATCAAAATCTTTAAAATTAGCAACCAAGCTTATTATGGATGGAGAGAGAGATTCTAAAGTGATAAAATCTCATATGAGAAAAATACTCAAAGATTGTCATGTAGAGTATGTAGAGATTGTTGATAGGGAGTTTAAAAAGCTTGAAAAAGTTGAAATATCAAATACAATTATTTTAGTAGCTGTCAAAGTTAATGAGACTAGATTGATTGATAATATTTGGATTTAGGTATGCAAAAAACTTTATATTTGGTGTCTTTAGGGTGTACAAAAAATTTGATAGACTCTGAAGTGATGCTTGGAAGATTAAAAGAGTATAAAATTTGTGATGATGTTAAGAGTGCTGATGTGATTATAGTAAACACTTGCGGTTTTATAGATGCAGCCAAAACAGAGAGTATCAATACAATTTTAATGCTACATGATAAGAGAAGAGAGGACTCTTTGTTGGTAGTAAGTGGTTGTTTGAGTGAGAGATACAAAGAGGAGCTTCAAAAAGAGATTCCTGAGGTTGATATATTTACAGGTGTTGGAGATTATGATAAGATTGATGAACTTATAGCAAAAAAAGAGAGTAGATTTTCTGCTAAAACTTATCTTGTAAAAAATGAAAAAAGAGTTATCTCAAATTCAACTTATCACGCTTATATAAAACTTAGTGAAGGTTGCAATCAACAGTGTAGTTTTTGTGCAATTCCAAAATTTAAAGGCAAACTTCAATCACGAGAACTCTACATGATAGAAGATGAGGTAAAAGAGTTGGTCAAAATGGGGTATTATGATTTTAGTTTTATATCTCAAGATAGTAGCTCATACCTTAGAGATTTTAATATAGATGATGGTTTAATTCATCTAATAAAAACTATAGAGAAGATTGATGGAGTTAAAAGTGCTAGAATTTTATATCTGTATCCATCAACTTTGAGTATTGATGTTATAAAAGAGATTCAAAACTCAAAAATATTTCATAACTATTTTGATATACCTTTGCAACATATTAGTAATCGTATGTTAAAGATCATGAAAAGAGGTTTAAACAAAGATGGTATTTTAAAACAGTTAAAACTTATGAGAGGTAGTGATGATGCGTTTTTAAGAACTTCCGTTATAGTTGGTCATCCAGGTGAAAAAGATGAAGATTTTGATGAGCTTTGTCAATTTTTCAAAGATATTGCATTTGATAGGGTGAGTATATTTTCTTACTCTGATGAAGAAGAGACTGCTTCGAATATGATGGATGATAAAGTTCCTCAAAAAGTTATAGATAAAAGAATAAAACTTTTAAATAAAATTATCCAAAAACAGATAACAAAAAGTTTAAAACAAGAGATCGATAAAGTTATAAAAATTGTCGCTATAAGTTTAAGTGCTGAACATGAGTATTTTGTATCGGCAAAAAAGTTAAATTGGGCTGAAGAGATTGATGGAGAGATACTTATAAATGAAAACCTTTTGGATGAGCCTATAGAGTTTGGTCAAACTTATGAAGCCAAAATAACAGATATTGCAGGAGATAAGCTTATTGCTACGGTTATTAGAAAGTGTTAAGAGTGAGCTTGATGGTAAAAAAAACCTTTTAGCTTTTTCTGGTGGAGTTGATTCGAGTGCACTATTTTTTTTACTACTTTATGAAAATATTGAATTTGATATAGCGATTGTTGATTTTGGAGTAAGAGAGCAATCAAAACAAGAGCTATCTTATGCCAAAGAGTTAGCCAATAAGTACAATAAAAACTGTTTTACAAAAGAGATCAATTTACAAAAGAAAAACTTTGAGCATAATGCAAGGCTTAGTCGATATAAATTTTTTGAAGAGTTAATCGAGCTACATGATTATGATAATCTTTTGACAGCTCATCAGTTAAATGATAAGTTAGAGTGGTTTTTGATGCAACTTTTAAAAGGATCTGGATTGGTTGAGATGCTTGGGTTTGAGATGATAACTCAACGAGATAATTATAAATTAATTCGCCCCTTAATCAAAGTTTCCAAAGATGAGCTATTAAATTTTCTACATGATAAAAAGATTAAATATTTTATAGATGATACTAATTTTGATAAGACTATCAAAAGAAATAAGATTAGACATGAGGTAGCAAATGAGTTTATAAAATATCATAAGTCGGGTATTTTAAAAAGTTTTAGTTATCTTGAGCTTGATTCTAAAAAGCTACATGATATCAAAATAGTAAAACAGATTAAAAATCTTTTTGTTTTGGAAAATTTAAATGATATTAGACAAATTGATAAGATTGTAAAAAGATTAGGATATATTCTATCTTCAAGTCAAAGAGAAGAGATTTTAAAAAACAAAGATATAATAATTGCAGATCAAATTGCCATAGTAATACAAAAAAAATTTATCTTTATAGCTCCATATCGTAAAATCAAACTTGATAAAGAGTTTAAAGAGAGATGCAGAGTCTTAAAAGTTCCTCCAAAAATTAGATACTATTTAAAATCTGAGAATATTTCTGCGGAATTTCTTATGAAGAACTTAATTTAAGCATTATTTAAGATTTATTTGATTACAATCTCGTTTCAATAAATACTCAAAGGTTAATATAGTTATGAAATTAACAAAAATGATTAAAGCAGATGAAGTTCAAAGAGATTGGAATATCATAGATGCTAGTGGGAAAAAATTTGGTCGAGTTTTGACTGAAGCTGCGACACTTTTAAGAGGTAAACATAAGCCTTATTATACACCAAATGTTGATTGTGGTGATTTTGTTATCATTATCAATGCTGATAAAGTACAAGTTAGTGGAAATAAACTTGATGCAAAGTTATATTATACACACAGTGGATATTTTGGTAGTACAAAAAGTAAAAAATTGGGAAAAATGCTTGCAGATAATCCTGCAAAACTGTTTAAACTAGGTGCAAGAGGAATGCTTCCAAAAACAAATTTAGGCAAGTCAATGTTAAAAAGATTAAAAGTATATGCAGGAAGTGAACATCCTCACACTGCACAAGTAAGCAAAAAAGGTGATAAATAATGTCAAAAGTATATGCAACAGGAAAAAGAAAAAGTGCAATTGCAAAAGTATGGATAACTTCAGGTTCTGGCAAAATGAGTATCAATGGTTTGAGTCTTGATCAATGGTTAGGTGGTCATCAAATGATAAAAAGAAGAGTTTTACAACCTCTAAATTTAACCAAACAAGATACCTCTATAGATGTAGTTGCTCAAACTTTGGGTGGTGGTTATTCTGCACAAGCTGATGCTCTACGACATGGAATTTCAAGAGCTTTGGCACTATTTGATAATGATTTTAGATCAATTTTAAAATCAAATGGACTTTTAACAAGAGACTCAAGAGTTGTTGAAAGAAAAAAATATGGTAAAAAGAAAGCCAGAAGAAGCCCACAATTCTCTAAAAGATAATATATTTTTTCAAGGATTGAGTTTAAAAATCGATCCTTGATCTTTTAATTATGAAATTTACTATCAATCATACAGATCAAGAGGCAAGAGCTTGTACTATACAAACAGCTCATAGCACGATCCAAACTCCAGTTTTTATGCCAATTGGTACCCAAGCTAGTGTTAAAGCACTTGATAGTTTTGATTTGATCAATAGGCTAAATACAAAAATCATTTTGGCAAATACTTATCATCTATATCTTCGACCAAATGATGAGGTTATTAAACATTTTGGAGGAGTGCATAAATTTTGTAACTATCCAAATAGTTTCTTGACCGATAGTGGAGGGTTTCAAGCCTTTTCCCTAAGTGATAGTGCAAAAACAGATGATCAGGGTATAAAGTTTAAAAGCCATATCGATGGCTCGATGCACTATTTTACACCTAAAAAAGTTCTTGATATTCAGTACAATTTAAATAGTGATATCATGATGGTACTAGATGATCTAATAGCACTTCCAGCAACAAAAGAGAGATTAAAATCGTCTATTTTGCGAACTACACAGTGGGCAAAAGAGTCTATAACATACCATAATCAGATGAAACAAAAAGGTGTTGGAATAGATCAAAATCTTTTTGCAATAGTGCAGGGTGGAATTGATAAAAACTTTAGAAAACTCTCAGCCACACAACTTACGGAGTTTGATTTTGATGGATTTGCGATAGGTGGGCTTAGTGTTGGTGAAGCAAATCAAGATATGTATGATACAGTAGAGTTTACAGCACCACTTTTACCAAAAGATAAACCAAGATATCTAATGGGAG
>JALWLB010000076.1 GCA_027081145.1 Campylobacterales bacterium | reverse complement strand
GGGTGTATTTGTATAAAGTTCTATAGTTTTAAATCTATCTTTTTTAAAGTATCCAACCTGAAAATTAATTTTTTCGATTGTTCTTTCGATTAAGAAACGAGAGCTTAAAATATCTTTTTCAGT
Organism: Campylobacterales bacterium; assembly: GCA_027081145.1. Taxonomy (GTDB): domain Bacteria; phylum Campylobacterota; class Campylobacteria; order Campylobacterales; family QNZT01; genus JALWLB01. The sequence continues at coordinate 4,781 of JALWLB010000076.1, read as the reverse complement.
TTCTAGATTTTGAGCCTGTCCTACAGGGTTTCCAAATATATCTTGTCTATTATTATTAACATTTTTAATTTCAATAGTGGTATAAGTTTCATAAACAGGAGTGCTTAGATAGTAATATATAAAACCTAAAATAATGCAAGTTAGTAGTATAATACTATTTTGAATTTTATATTTAAAGAGTGAAGTGAAAATTTTTTTAAAACTTAAAGATACTCCCTCATACTGAATATAGCTTGTTTTCACTCTTTACTCCTCTAAAAAGTTAAGAAAATAATATCTATAGAAAACTTAAGTCATAATTATTTTTCTACATAAATTATATTTTACTGTCAAATTTATCTTAAAGTGTTTCAAAAAATCGTTTAATTTACAATTTTATGATCAATTTTTATTTTAAATTTATAAAAACTTGGAGAAATTTGAGAGATATAGTTTAGATATTTATCAATTACAATATCTTCAGAAAAGTTCTCTATAACTATTTTTCTACTATTTTTACCAAGCATCTCTCTTGTTTCTTTAGAGTATAAAAACATTTTTTCACACTTGATAGCCAAACTTTTACTATCTTTGACTCTACATAAAAAACCATTTACTCCATCTTTGACAATATCTCTACATCCTGTTGTATCAGTTGTAATGATTGGTTTTGCCATACTTGCAGCTTCTAAAAGAACCCTTGATATCCCTTCTCTATATGAAGGCAATACTACACAATCTGCGTTAGCTATATATTTTATTACATGATCAGATGATCCTAAATAGTTTATAATTTTTTTATCATGTAGAGTTTTGATTGTATCTTTTGGTATCGAGCCATTGTTTGAATTATCAAAAAAACCTAAAATATTAAAGCTGATGTTGTAATATTTTGATTTTAACATTTTTGCTGCTTCTATATACTCATATACACCTTTATCTCTTATCATTCTAGCAATTAATAAAAAAGAGAAATTATTACTACTATTTTTGATCGATTTAATTGGTGAAAACTTTTTTGTATCGATTCCTGAACCTGCAACAAGAGTACATTTATCTTTTTTTACCATCTTATTTTTTAAAAAAAACTCCATATCATCTCTATTTTGAAAAAAAACTTTAAAAGATTTATCAAGAGAAAACTTATATAACTGTTTTGTAATATTTGTTATAAAATTATTTGCTATCAAAGCTGAACCAAGTCCAGTAATTGTATTGATTACAGGAATATGATAAATATTTGCAGCAACTGTTCCATATATAACTGGCTTGATAGTGTAGTGAAGTATGATACTTGGTTGAAGTTTTTTATAAAGCTTTTTAAACTTTATTAAAGTTTCATTATCATCAATTGGATTTGTTCCTCTAGCTTTTATTGTGATATCATGTACTTTAAATCCTTCATTTTCTAAAAGATCACTATATCTATCATATGGTGCAATAAAAATTACCCTATATCCAGAGTCTTCAATAGCCTTTGCAAGATTTAATCTAAAGTTATAAAGATTCCAAGCACTATTTGCAACTATTGCAATTTTTTTCATTTTTTATTTTAAATCCAATACTTTAGTATGATGTTTAGACTATAATATAGCTCTTTATTTTTGTGTAAAAATGTTTTACTAAGTTATATTATTTTGGTTCTAAAAAGTATCAAATTATTTAAACTAATTGTATAACTTATTAAGTATATTTAATAAATATCTATGATTTGTAAAATAAATCATATCACTGTGTATAATTAGGTCAAACAGTATTATAAAGAGTGTGTAAATGGGTAACATTTTTGGATTGATAGAGTATGATCAAGGGGTGAAAAATTTCCATATTTCACTAAAGGCAAAAGATGAACAAAAGGTAGAATTAAACGAAATTTTATTACTTTTTTATGGTGAAATATACAATAAAAAATATTTACAAACTAAACTAAACAACTCTCTAACAAATGATGCACTCTTAATGGCCAAAGCTTTTAAAAAATATAAAACCAAAGCATTTCAAATAATTGAGGGGGTTTACTCTTGTTTAATATATGATAAACAAAAAGAGATTATTTATGCACTAAGAGATAGAGTAGGAATAAAACCACTTTATTATCATGTAGGCAATAATTTGATAATACTTAGTGATAAATTAAAATCATTTTATAAAATAGACTCTTTTAAAAAAGAGATTGATCAAAATTCACTAGCTTTATATTTGCACTTTGGCTATATCTTACAACCATATACAATTTATAAAAATAGCTATAAACTAAAATCAGGACACTACTTAGAGATAGATTTAAAAGGTAAAAATTTAAAACAGAAGAAGTATTGGGATATTACAGACTTTTACAATAGAAAAAAGTTATTTATTAGTGAAGTTGATGCTATCTATCAAGCTGAAAAATTGCTTAAACAATCTATCATAAAAAGATTAAATACCCACTCTAAGTATGGATCTTTTTTGAGTGGAGGATATGATAGTGCTAGTGTTGCCTATTTTTTGCAACAAAATAGGATCGAAAAGATTAAAACATTTACAATTGGTTTTGAAGATCATACTATTGATGAAGCTCCATATGCTAAAAAAGTTGCAAATTTTATAAGAAGTGATCATGTAGAACACTACTTTAGACTAAAAGATGCACAAAATATTATTCCCAAATTAGCACAAATTTATGATGAACCATTTGCAGATGCTGGAGCTGTTCCTTCATCTTTACTTGCAAAATTGGCAAAAGAGCATGGTATAGAGATCTTATTTGGAGGTGATGGTGGCGATGAAGTATTTGCAACGGCTGATAATTTAGAAAATTTTAGTAAATTTATAAAAATTCCAAAAAGTTTAAAAAAATCTATATATCATCTTATGAATCTATCTAAGCTAGAGCAAATCTCTTTTATAAAAAATAGCTATTTAATAGATAGAAAATATACAAAAATTAAAGATATGTTATCTGTAAATACAATATCTTCTATGGTCAAAATTAAAAGCTCTCTTTTTAGTACAGATGAGATAAAAAAATTATTAAAATCCGATTTTGATAGTTATAAAACAGCGTTTGATGAAGATACATTTGGAGAGTATAGTGAGTGTGTAGATAAAATTATTGGAACATATTTTAAAACATTTATGAGTGATGGTGAACTTATCAAAAGCACTCAAGCACTCTCATTTTATGATATAGTATTAAAAAAGCCCTATCTTGATCTGGAGTTGTTGGATTTTTTATCTCAAATACCAGCATCTTTGAGAGTAAAAAATGGAGATAAAAAGTATATTTTAAAACAGATTATTCATAAATATATTCCAAAAGAGTTATTAGATAGACCAAAAAGAGGTTTTTCAATTCCTCTAATCTCTTGGCTTGAGGGTGGTTTGAGAGAGTTTTTGTGTGATATTTTAAATGAAGATAGTATAAAAAAAGATGGAATTTTTAATCATGTAGAGATAAAAAATTTAAAATATCAATTTTTTCATACAAAAAAACAAAGTAAACGAAAATATGAATTTGCAAGGAAATTATGGTTTATTTTATTGTTTCAATTGTGGTATAATCACCACATCAAAACTACTTAGTATTGGAAAAAAATGTCAAATTGTACAAATGATTTTGGCGATAAAGAGCAAAGTTTTACACCACCTAGTGTTGATTATGATAGCTGGAAGATTGAGAGCTTTAAGAAGATAGAGAAAATTTTATATGCTATGATTGATAGTGGTGATAAACCATTGGCACTAGTTTTGGAAATTGGTCACTTCTCTCCTCTGTTTTCCAAAAAAGAGCTTCTTTGGGCAAAACGAAATATAGATTTTGCAAATGAGCTTTGTGCTAAAATCATAAAACGATATAAGAAATTAGTAAGAATTATTCCGACTGTTTTAATCAATAATTTAGATGAAGAGGATCAAGATCTCTCAAATGAGATTCTACATGATATGATTAAAGATAAAAAGTATATAAATCATAAATCTGTCAAAATTTTATCTGAGAGAAATTTAAAAAATAGAGCATACAAAGCTTTAAAAAATGATCCAACACTATCTAATAGTTTTATAAATATAGATGGAAAAGCGTATCTTAAACATGATGAGTACCAAAACGATTTAGCTGCCGGTTTTGTTGATGAGAGCGGTAAAATTATTCCAAGGTGTGGTTTAATTCTTACAAGTTATATCTCAAAAATTATCTCTTTATCAAAACAGAGATTAAACCATCCTATAAAAACAGATATCGTTTTTCTTAGTTTTTCACAAGAGTATCATGAGTATAAAAGAGTTAGATTAGGGGTTGATATCTATACTCAAACTCAAAAAGATATCTCTTTATCTCCTATTGTAATTCATTGGAATTATGATATGAATAGCTGTTTGATCTCTTATAGACAAAAAGAGTGGATTAGCGAATAATACCACTTTTTCCAGAGTTAGCACTATGAAAAATTACAGTTTTATACTTTTTAGAATAAAATCTTAATAGCAGATTTTGAAGTGTTGGCTCAATCGATGGAGTAAACCAAGCGTTATTGCTAATTGCTATCATGTAAGATGGACTGTTTTTAAATAACCTATCAAATGTTGCTTCATAACATATCGCATTTCTAAAAACTTCTCCATTTATATCTATATCTGTTGGCTCTTTTGCAGTTGAATAGTCTTCGGCTGAGTTGAAAAATATTTGATTAATAATTTTGACCAAAAATTTTGGAAGAGGAATCTCCTCTCCAAATGGAACAAGTATAACTTTATTAGCAATTTCTATTTTAGAATTTATAAAATAGTAAGTTGAGTTATAAATTTTTTTATCTTGATAGTTT
>JALWLB010000075.1 GCA_027081145.1 Campylobacterales bacterium | reverse complement strand
CATGATATCAGAGTACAACAAACAGTAAGTAAATCAAATAACTTCTAAAGCTCTTTGAGAGCATATAGGGTTATTAGAGTTGCCCTTTAAGTTTAATCAAATTAAACCGATACTATAATCAAACCAACTAAGTCAAAGGGGTATATATGGTTACTGAATTTTTTTCAAGTAACTCTTTGAGTGCTCTTATATCTCATCATATCGCATTAATACAAAGATTTGAAGAGAACTCAGATGAAGAGTTTGCACTGCTTTTTTTACATCTTGAAAACTTTGACAATGTAGAGATAAAAAAAAGCATTCAAATAGTTTTTAGAGACACAGATATAATTTTTAATCATAACGAAAACTTTATCATCCTTTTACCAAAAACAGATTGGAATGGAGCGTATGAGCTATTAAATGGTTTACAAGAGTTTTTGGATCAAGAGCTTCAAGACTCAATTGCCACCTATCCAGATGATGGAAAAGATACCAAAACATTGATAGAAAGTTTTAAAAGAGTTGTGAAAAAGTGTTATGATATAAATTTAGAGTTATAGATTTTAGGTATTAATGTTTGAAAAAACCTTAAAATTTTTTATACAAAACTCTAGGATCAATTATGCTCTTTTTGTTCTAATTTTTATAGTTGGGATCTATTCATACTATAAAACCCCAAAAGAGATTTTTCCTTCATTTGATCTTGATGCTATAGCGATCAATGGTCACTATCAAGGATCTTCTATAGATACGCTTGATAAAATGGCAGTACAAAAGATAGAAGATGAGTTAAAAGATATAGATGGTATAAAAGAGATGACAACTATCATAACTCCATCTAAATTTAATATCATCTTACTACTAAACAAAGGGGTAAACCGCTACAACACGCTAAATAGCGTAAAAGATGCTCTAAGCATAGCCAAACAAAATTTACCAACCGATATGGATGACCCATCAGCAACCGTTATAAAAATGGGTAAAAATCTCTTAAAAATAGCCATCACTTCAAAATCACTTCCAACCTCTAGTTTGATCAAAAAAGCAAAAGAGTTAAAAGAAAAAATTTTAAACATCAAAGATATATCAAAAGTAAAAATTTATGGAGATAGTGAACTCTATTTTGATATAGTTCTAAATCCCAAAAAAATCAAAGCATACAACTTAAACCAATCCCAAATAACCCAAGCAATCTCAAGATTATCATACATCTTTCCTATTGGAAAAATTGAAGATGAAGAAAAAGGAAGCTATTTTATCTCCACTTATAATGGTAAAAAGAGTGCAAAAGAGCTACAAAACACAAAAATCAAAATTGCAAATAAAAGTTTTTATCTAAAAGATATAGCAACTATTTCAAAACATTACAAAGATAGCTCAACTCACTTTTTACTAGACGATCAAAATGCAATTGGTGTTGTGGTAGAACAAGGAGAGAGCGGAAATGCGATCGATATATCAAAAGAGATAAAAAATATCATAACCAAACTCAATCAAAATTCACAAAATATATCCTACATGATATACAATGATCAATCAGAAAAGATCAAAGATAGATTAAATATCGTTATATCAAATATCTTGCTTGGAATTATTCTAATTTCACTATTAGTTGCACTATTGATAAATGTTAGAATGGCTATTATCATAGTTATAGGAATTCCAACTTCATTTGTTTTAGGAGCACTATACTTTTATCTAACGGGATATACTATTAACATGATCTCTCTTGTAGGAGTATTAATAGCAATAGGAATCTTAGTAGATGATGCAATTGTTGTTAGTGAAAATATTCAACAACATATAGAGTCTGGACTAACACCCAAAAAAGCAGCATTAGTTGGAGCAAAAGAGATGTTTTTACCAGTTACTATAGCCTCTTTAACAACTTTGTTTGCTTTTATCCCTGCACTTATGATTAGTGGATCGTTGGGAGAAGTTATAAAACTAATTCCAATAGCAGTTTCAGTCTTAGTCATAGCTTCATTGGTTGAGTCTTTTTTATTTTTACCAATCCACTCAGCTCATATTTTAAATAAAAATACAAAAACCCTCTCTTGGCAAAAAGCAAATAAAATATATAACACAACTATTCATTTTTGTATAAAATATAAAAAGACATTTCTACTTTGTTTTATAATCATCATACCATTTTTGACATTTTTAAGTATCAAAATGAGTAAATTTCAAATGTTTCCCAAATTTGACTCATCTCATGTAGAGATAGTTCTAAAAGCAAAAATAGGATCAACCAACAAACAGACTCTAAAAATTTTACAAACAATACAAAAAGATCTCTTTAAAAATAGAGAAAAATTTGCTATCTCACACATAAGTTCAGTGGCTGGTTGGAGAAGAGATAGTGCTGGAAATAGCGAAACTTACCCATATGTAGGATCAATTTCAATTGAGTTTGAAAAATTAAAACCTCAAAATTTTATAGACAGATACATCACACCAAATCTTAGTTTTTATTATGATAAAAGTGGAAGAGTTAGAGAAGAAAAATCCGAAATAATAGCTCAAAAACTAAGAGAGTTTTTAAAAGAAAAAGATTATAAAAATAGATTTTCTTTGGTTGATCTATCAATTGTAGAGACAAAAGCAGGACCTATAAAATCGGATATAAAAATAGGTCTTATTTCAGATGACAATCAAAAAATCATCAACTCTATGAAAAAAATCAAAAATGCACTTTTAAATCTTAATGGTGTTGTAAGTGTTAATGATGGAATCAAAGAGGGAATTGGTGAAATAAAATTAAAAATTACTCCATATGGTGAATCTTTAGGACTCGATGAACAAAGCCTTGGGACTATCTTGTCTGATCTATATCTACAAAAGATAAAAGCAGTAAGTTTTAATCAAGATGGACTTATAAATATAGAGATAAAAAGTATCCAAAAAGATTCTCTAAATTCACTAAAAAACTTTGAAATCACCCTTTCAAATGATCTAACCGTAAAGTTAAAAGATGTTGTTGAGTTTAAAACTGTAAAATCATTTGAAAAAGTTATAAAAGATTTTGGAGAGAGGCACTTTTATATATATGCAAATGTAGATACAAAAATTTTAACAGCAAATGATGCACTTCAAAAGATAGATAACACACTCAAAACTGTCCAAAAAGATGGAGTTAAATTGATCTTCAAAGGAGAAAAAGAGAAACAAAAAGATTTAAAAAACGACATGATAGCAGCTACTACTTTATCACTAATACTTATTATGCTCTCACTATTGTATCTATTTAACTCATTTCGAGAAACATTTATGATGATGAGTGTAATACCATTTTCATTTTTGGGTGTTATGATAGGTCATCATCTAATGGGGCTAAATCTAAGTATGCCAACTCTGATAGGAGCTTTAGGACTTGCTGGAATTGTTATAAATGATGGAATTATCATGATCATGAGTTTAAAACAGGCAAAAAATATCCAAGAAATCTATATCTATGCGGCCAAAAGATTTCGACCAATTGTATTAACCTCTATAACCACTTTAGTGGGGCTTTCATCTTTGATATTTTTTCCAACAGGACAGGCTACTATATTTCAACCAATGGCAATAGCTTTAGGGTTTGGATTAGCATGGGGAACAGTTTTAAATCTTTTGTATTTACCAACGCTATACACTTTCTTAAACTTTAAAAAACTTAAGAGATAGAAAAAATCTATCTCTTAAAAAATTAAACTTTCTCACAATTTTTAAGACTATCATTTGCCTTTTCTATAAATGACTCTACACTATCATCAACATCCAAAACAGATATACCATAATTTAAAGAGACTTTTAAATTTATAAATTTTCTACTCTCTATTATTCCTTTTATAAGCTCTGCGATTTTATGAGCTGACTCATTATTACACTCTGTCAAAAGCAAAATAAACTCATCTTCATCCCAAGGAGCCAAAATATCCTGCTCTCTTACCTCCTCTTTGATGGCAAGTAGCATCTTCTTTTTTGCCTCTTCTTTAAACTTTAAATCACCTTGTTGCCACTCTATTTTAAAAAGCACCAAAGATATCTCTTTTTCATTGTGCCTATCATTATGAATAGTTGAGTTTATAAATTGATTCAATTTGACTCTCGTATAAGTCTCTAAAAAATCATCAAAAGATACATGATCTCTCAATCTATCCGAATTAATAAAGTTTTTTAAGAAAAACAGTTTTTTTCCAATCATAATTTACACCTACCTTTGCGTTTATGTTATACAAAGCATATCGGTTATTTAAAAAATTTTGTTAATAAAATTTCACTTTTTTATCAAAAGTAATACTAAAAGTGACATTTGCTACACATAAGTATAATAGACTTTCTACTTTTGATAAAGTATATTTATTAAACCATAAATTTGCTTCAATATACTAAAAAAACAATATAGTTATAGAATTTTTTTATTATTTTTTGTTAAGGATCTGAAAAACTGACCGATTTAGTTAGTAAGACTTTGTAGCATCGACTTTAACTCCTCCTCCTCTTCTATGATGCTACAAAGTTTGGATCGCTCTTTTTAAATCCTCAACCGTATCGATACCAAAACTAGAACTTTTTACTTCAATCATAGCAATTTTTTCACCATGATAGAGTGCTCTTAATTGTTCTAATTTTTCCATCTCTTCAAGTGGAGAACTTTTTAATAGACAAAACTTATTTAAACTCTTTTTTGAAAATCCATAAATTCCCAAGTGACCCAAATACTCATTTTGTAACTTTGCTTCATATGGAATTTTACTTCTTGAAAAGTACAAAGCATACGAATTTTTATCTATAACAACCTTTACATGATGAGGATCATTAGCCAAGATAGAGTCTATCTTTTTATAACAACTACACATCAAAACATCTTCATCCCTATCCAAAGCCAATTTTACTCTTTTGTACAAACTTTGAACAACTTCAGGCTCTATAAATGGCTCATCTGCTTGAACATTGATAACTATTTCACTATCTTTTAATTTAAGTATATTTGCAACTTCATTAACTCGATCTGTTCCACTTTTGTGAGAATCACTTGTCATAATAGCTTCAAAATTGTGTTTTTTTGCCTCTTTTATAACTCGATCCGAGTCTGTTGCTATTATCACATCATCAATCTCTTTTACTCTAAGTGCAGTTGCAATAACCATAGGATAACCATTAATATCAACCAATACCTTATTTGGAAATCTACTTGATGCAACTCTTGCTGGTATTATGATCATTTAAGTCCTTTTTAGTAATATTATGCAACATTATAACAATAAAGGTACAAATTGTTACTTTATCAAAATAGCAACGGATACTGCTACAATAGTGACACTCTCTTTTTATACGAATTTATCTCAAAATTTAACCCTAAAGGTAGTGTTTTAGATATTGGTTCAGGGTGTGGTATTTTAGGACTTTTGATAAAAAGAGATTTTGATATAGAGTTAACCCAAATAGACATACAACAAAAAAACTGCTTTTTAAATACTCAAAATGCAAGAGTAAACTCTCTAAAATCAAATATAATAAATGAAAATTTTTTAGATTATGATTTTAAGCAAAAGTTTGATTTTATTGTCTCAAATCCACCATACTATCCACAAGATTTAATCCAATCTAAAAATCAGCATATAAATATCAGCAGATACAATCACCATTTGCCATTAGAAAAACTTTTTGCTAAAGTTACTAAACTTTTAAATCATGTAGGAAAGTTTATATTTTGTTATGATTCAAAACAGATTGATGATATAATCTACTTTGCAAAAGAGTATAAATTGCCTATTGAGAGTTTACAATTTGTACACTCAAATGAACAAAAAGAGAGTTCTCTACTCTTTGTACAAATTAAAAAAGGCTCTTTTGCTAAAATAAAAATTTTTCCACCTTTGATAATAGCTTCACAATCTAAAGAAATTTACCAAAAAACAAGGACTTATAGCATAAAATGCAAAATATAATAACACACAAAGATTTTGAGTACGCATTTGATATCAACAAATGTTATGAGTGTGATGGAAATTGCTGTATCGGTGAGAGTGGATATATTTGGGTAAATCCAAAAGAGATCAAAGATATAGCAAAATTTTTAGATATAGAAGATCAAGAGTTTAAAAACAGATTTTTAAGAAAAGTTGGTTATAGGTTTTCTTTAAAAGAGATTAAAAAAAACTCATCATATGAGTGTATCTTTTTTAATCCCATAGAAAAAAAGTGTTCTATTTATAGTGTTCGTCCAAATCAGTGTAGAACATTTCCATTTTGGGACTATTTCAAAACTAATATAAAAGAGGTAAAAAAAGAGTGTCCAGGAATAATCTAATTATAATAGTTTTAACAATCTTTTTATTTAATTCGTGTGCAGATAAAAGACTAAATTCACCAAAATCACAAATTACAAAAAAATCTATTATAAAAGATTATGAAAAAGAGAATGAATACCTACTATACGCACTAGATTTAAAAGCAAGAGGCAACTATAAAAACTCAGCAAAATATTTCACAACACTCTATAAAAAAACAAAAAAATTAATATATATAAAAGAGGCTATAGAAAATTATATAATCTTAAAAGATTTAAACTCTTTAAAATCGATGATAGATTTAGCACTAAAAGATTATCCAAATAATTTAGTATTAAATCGCTACTTAGTGGCTTATTATGTTGATAATAGAGACTTTTTAAAAGCCAAAACCGTAGTAGAAAAATTACTCAAAATAAAAAAAGATGAAAAAAATTTAGAACTTGCTGGAGTAGTTTATAGCGGATTAAAAGATTATAAATTTGCACTAAAATATTTTCAAAGTGCGTATAACATAGATCAAAACGAACAAGCACTTATGAAATTGACAAATCTTTTATACAACAATCTTGATCAAAAAAGTGATGCAATCTCCTATCTTGAAACACATATAAGATTAAAAGGGTGTGGAGAGATTGCTTGTTATAGATTGTTACAAATTTATGGTGAAGAGAAAAATGTAGATGCTTTGATATCAACTTATAAAAGATTATATCAGGAAAAATCAAGATACGAATTTGGCAAACGGTTGGTAGAGCTATATTTTTATCAAAATAAGTTAAATTTAGCAATAGATTTTTTGAAAAAAACAGATCTTGATGATGAAATGTTACTTGATGCTTACATAACCAACAAAGATTATAAACTTGCAAAAGAGTTGGCTAATAGATTGTATGATCAAACTGGTGATTCTAAATTTTTAGCAAAAAGTGCCATCATTGAGTATGAACTAATGTCAAATAAGAGTGATTTAAAATCTTTACAGAGCATTTTGGATAAACTTGATCGTGCTATTAAAGATATCTCTGATCCAACACTTTTTAACTATCTTGGCTATCTATTAATAGATCACGATATCAATATCAAAAAAGGTATAGAGCTTGTTAAAAAAGCTCTAAAGATAGAGCCTGATAATCTATTTTATCTTGATTCTTTAGCTTGGGGGCTTTATAAAGATGGAAAGTGTCAAGAGGCGTATGATATCTTAAAAGATAGAATGTCAGAGAATAAAGAGCAAGAGATAAAAATGCATTTTGAAAAGATAAAAAAATGTTTAGAGGCTATAAAGAATGATTCTTGAAAAAATAGTAAAAAAGACAAAACAAGATTTAGAGATCAAAAAAAAAGAGTTTCCATTAGAGTGGCTTGGTAGATCTTTGGCTTACAATCCATACACTCCACGAGATATAAAACCTTATCTAAAATCAACTAGTGATGATCCTTATAAAATTATAGCCGAAGTTAAAAAAGCAAGTCCTAGTAAAGGTGTTATAAAAGAAAATTTTGACCCTTTATTGATAGCAAAAGAGTATGAATCATCAAATGCTAGTGCTATATCAGTTCTTACTGAGCCTCACTTTTTTCAAGGTGATTTAGAGTATTTAACTCAAATTAGAAGATATGTTAAAACTCCACTTTTAAGAAAAGATTTCATAATAGACAAATATCAAATTTTAGAAGCTTTAGTTTATGGGGCTGATTTTATACTATTAATTGCAAAAATTTTAACTAAGTCTCAATTAAAAGAGCTATTAAATTATACAAGACATTTAGGTTTAGAAGCTCTTGTAGAGATACATGATAAGAGCGATTTGACAAAAGCTATCTTTGCAGGAGCTGATATCATAGGTATAAATCATAGAAACCTTAAAACTTTTGAAATGGATATGAAACTTTGCCATAATCTAATTCCGCTAATTCCTAACAATAAAATAATAGTAGCTGAGAGTGGCATAGACAGTCATGATATAATAAAAGAGCTACATGATATAGGAGTTGATGCTTTTTTAATTGGTGAACATTTTATGCGAGTAGAGAGTATCTCTAAGGAGTTTAAAAAACTTAAGAATAATTAATATATTTAATTTTTTCAAAATATAAAATATTCTTTTTGATAGAATAGTTTATCATTTGAAAAAGGAGCTAAAGTGGGCTTTGTTGTTAACCTATTTCCACTCAATGTCTTTCCACTTATTTTAGTTGTTCTTTATGACAAAGGAATAATTCCAAAAAGTCTGATTGGAGATTACGCATTTTTGGCTTTAATTGCATCACTGCTTATATTTACTTTATCAATTGAGCTTATAAAGGCTGCCATGTTTGCACCAAAAGGGAGTGGTTCTTGGGTCGATTTTGTTATGTCACTACTACTGTTTATTAGCATAATTTCATATATAGTCTATACTTTTGCTGCACTCAAACAGACACCATCTATCTTGTATCTATTGGTTTTAGAAGCCCAATTTTTTGATCTACTAGTCGGCTTTTATATCACTATAACAAACGCTAGAAGAGATTTTAATACAGGAGGGTAAAACTACTCTCCAAAAATTATAATCTCATATGTAGCTTTTTTTCTAACTAAATTTTTACCTTTAGCAATTGTGCCTTGTGATGAGTATTTAGCAAGTTTTGTTTTAAGTTCATCAATCTCATTTTCATACTCTTCAATCTTATCTTTAAATTGAAGTATAATATCAACTCCAGCCAAATTTATACCCAAATCTCTAGTTAATCTTAATATCATATTGATTCTATCTATATCAGATTTGGAATAAAGCCTCATCTTTCCACTTGTTCTTGATGGACTTATTAAACCCTCTTTTTCATACTGTCTTAAAGTTTGTGGATGAACATTTAAAACTTTTGCAACAACACTTATCAAATAAACCGGCTCATCATATCCATGCATTTTAATCTCCTGGTAATTTTTCTTTCATAAGTTTAACCAACTCTGGATCCAACTCACTCTCTTTTGGTAAAACTATATTTAAACGAAGATATAAATCCCCCATCTGTGAAGTTTTTCTATTTTTTACACCTTGTGCTTTGACTCTTAGTTTTTGCCCATATTTTACACCTTTTGGCACCTTTAGAGTTATCTCTTTATAAAGAGTCATTAATGTTATTTTACCTCCAAAAAGAGCAGTTTTTAAAGATATATCTATATCTTTGATCAAATCATCTCCATTCCTCTCATACTCTGGAGATGGTGCAATCTCCACTATAAGATAGAGATCTCCTTGTCTGTTATTATAACTTTTTCCCTTACCTTTTACTCTTAATTTCTCTCCATTTTTTATACCTGCAGGAATTTTTATATCAAATCTTTCACCATTATGCATTACTGAGTGTTTTCCACCCTTGATAGCTGTATCAAAGCTAATCGTTATTTTTGCATTTACATCCAAATCAGGTTCACTAAACCCACCAAAACCACTACCTCCAAAATCAAATCTAGCACCGCCTCTAGCACTACCAAAACCGCCACCAAACATACTTCTTAGTATCTCATCCAAATCATGTGCTCCAGCATGTCTTCCTGCAAAATCGTGAAAACTCTCCCCTCCAAATATACTATCACCATGCTGGTCGTATTGTGCTTTTTTATTTTCATCACTAAGTATTTCATAAGCAGCATTTATCTCTTTAAATTTCTCTTCAGCATCAGGAGACTTATTGATATCTGGATGATATTTTCTAGCTAATTTTCTATATGCTTTTTTAATCTCCGCTGCAGACGCATTTTCACTAACACCTAGCGTTTCGTATAAGCTTTTACTCAATTGTATTCTCCTTCATCTATCTCAAGAGCATCTCTAATAATCTCAGAGAGCTTTTAGAAATACCCTTAAGGCATATTATATCATATAACTTTAGTCTATGTCAATCAACCTTCTATATTTTAAATTAATTTTTAATTATTATGAGTAATAGATAGATATTTACAAACTATTTAGATATTTATCATATCATGTAGCTAATGATTTTAGATAAGGAGAATAATGATAAATATATTAATGATAGAAGATGATATCGAATTGGCTGATATTTTGAGTGAATATTTGGCTCAGTATGACATAAAAGTTACAAATATAGATGATCCTTTTTTGGGAGTCTCTACCCTAAATCAAGAAAAATTTGATCTTGTTATATTGGATTTAACTCTTCCAGGACTTGATGGATTGGAGGTTTGTTCAGATATTAGAAAACGACATGATATCCCTATCATTATCTCCTCTGCTAGACATGATATAGTAGATAAAGTAGAAGCACTTGAAAGAGGTGCAGATGATTATTTGCCAAAACCTTATAATCCAAGAGAGCTTGAAGCTAGAATAAAAAGCCTGTTAAGAAGAAAAAATCACAACTTTAATTTAAATAAAGGTTTAAAGAAAAAAGAAAATCTCACATTTATAGTAGATGAAGAGAAGATGCAGATAAAACAAAATGGGAAAGTTTTAAATTTAACTTCTGCTGAGTATGGCATACTCAAATACTTAATCAACAAAAACTCAAGTGTAGTCTCAAGAGAAGAGCTTTTATACAATATAAAAGTTATAAACGAAGAGAGTACTTATAAAAGTATAGATGTAATTATAGGAAGAATTAGACACAAAATCAACGATAACCCAAGAGAGCCAAAATATATTCATTCAATTCGAGGTGTTGGATACAAATTTACACAATGAATAAATCCTCCATCTTTTATAGTATAACTTTTATTTTTGTTATGGCTATGGGAAGTATATTTATAGCATTTTTATATCTTTTAAAATATGATAAAGAGAAATATACAGATGAACTAAATAGTAGATATACAGTTGTCGCAAAAACCACTCTTTATAAACTCTTACAAAAACCAATAGATAGTGAATTGATAAATGAACTAAAAGAGTATGGAATGGTGATAGTTGATCAAAATAGCTCAAAAAATGTTCTAAAAACCAAACCATTACAAAAAATTTTTTCAAAAATAGGAAGTAGTGCTATCTATTTTTATGAAAGAGAGAACTATCTATTAATTAACTCGATTACAAAAAGATCGGTTCTTCTAAGAGATAAAGCATACCAATCATACAGATATCAATATATTATGATTATTTTTGGAGTTTTTTCTATAGTTTTACTCATAACCTATCTAATGACTCTTAAAAAGCTAAAGCCTATTAAAAAAATCAAACAAGAAATAGACAAATTTGCAAATGGTGATTTAGATATTGATTGTAAAAGTGATGAAAAAGATGAAATCTCCGAAGTTAGCAACGCTTTTTATAACGCTGTTTTAGAGATTAAAAAGTTAAATAACTCCAGAAAACTGTTTCTTAGAAATGTTATGCATGAGCTTAAAACGCCTATAACCAAAGGGATGATTAGTGCTGAAATGCTTGAAGATTCTAAACAAAAAACTAGATTAATATCTATCTTTGAAAGATTAGAGACACTCTTAAATGAGTTTATAGCTATTGAGATGATAACAACAGGTAACAAATTGGTAAAAAAGAGTATCTATAGGTTGGTTGATATTATAGATGAAGCTATTGATCTATCTTTTATAGAGAAAAACTTAGTCAAATTAAAACTCCAGCAAGATTTAAATCTAAAGGTTGATTTTAAACTCTTTTCGATTGCTATTAAAAATATGATAGATAATGCCATAAAGTACTCATCTGACAAATCGATCCAAATAGTAGCAAATTCAAAAGAGATAAAATTTATCTCACAAGGTCAAAAATTACAATACCCACTAGAGTACTATTTAGAGCCATTTACAAAAGGTGATAACGCTTTACAAAATAGTTTTGGATTAGGGCTTTATATAGTTGATAATATTTTACAAGCTCATGAACAAAAATTATCCTATGAGTACAAAGATGGTTATAATATCTTTATCTTCAAAGGTATTCAACCAATTATATAAAAATTTGATACAATACTAAAAAAGGTTTGGAGATATAGTGCAAAAGAGTATGCTATATAAGTTTATTGGATTTTTACTTTTGATAGCTAGTGTTGGTGGTGTTGCTTGGCAATCACTTTTTAAACTGTTGAGCGATTAGATGCAAAACACAAAAAGATACAATCCATCCACAAAAAAACCAATTTTACTAAAAGGCTTTTTACTCTATTTTTTGATATTTCCTCTTATTATTACACTATTTTTTGCACTTTTAAAAGCCAAAGCTATTACTATCTTATATACAGCTATCTCACTTTTTATATTTTTAAGTGCCAATTTTATCGCAAAAAAAGGCTTTTTAGCCCAAAAAGAGTATGAAAAAAGCACAATTGCTAAGGCTCCAAAATATCCTTATAAATTAATAGCCTCTATCATGTTAAGCTTTGGTGTACTATTTTCTTCATACTTTTTAAATGCTAATCAACTTCTATTTTCCATTATACTTGCTATTTCAACTTTTGTTGGATTTTATCTATATTATGGATTTGATGTAAGAGTCGATAAAGTACAAAACAGCTCTAGTGAAGTTGGTGTTGATGAAGTTATAGATATAACCAATGAAGCAAAATCAAAAGTAGAAGATATTGAAAATCTTTTAAAAAGTATCAAACAAAAAGAGATACAAGATAGATTAAATATCATCATAAAAGAGACTAAAGATATGATAGATATCGTACAAAACGACCCCTCTACACTAAAAAGAGCTAGAAAATTTTTCAATATATATCTAAATAGAACTCAAAAAATCACAACTGAGTATGTTAAAAATTTAAACTACAATAATATTGATCACAAAATTGAACAAAATTATATAAATTTATTAAACACTTTAGAGATATCTTTAAAAAAACAAAAAGAGAGATTAAATCAAAAAGATTTGACAATGTTAGATGTTCAAATAGAGGTACTTACAAAACAGTTAAAACAAGAAGGAGCAAAACATGCAAGATGAACAAAACAAACAACTTCCAGCATCACAAGAAGAGGATGAAAAAATCAAAGATCAAACCAAAATAGATCTTTATGCAAAAGAGATAGATATACATGATCCAAACTCATTAATTTACTTTGCCGCAAATGCACAAGAGCAGATAAATGCAGTCTCTGATAGTATGTTAGAGGGTGTAAAAAACAAAGATCTCTCAAGTGCTGGAGATAGTTTAAATAATTTGGTAACTGTAATTAAAGGATTTGATGTAGATGAGTTAAATCCAAATGCAAAACAGGGATTTTTTGCAAAGCTGTTTGGATTAGCAACCCCAATAGCAAAATTTTTAAATAGATATGAAGATGTTAGAAAGCAGATCGATACAATTAGTGATGAGCTTGAAAATCATAAAACTCAACTCTTAACAGATATTGCCTCACTAGATAGGTTATATGATGTTAATCTTGATTATCTACATGAATTGGAGTTATATATCAGTGCTGGAGAGAAAAAACTAAAAGAGCTTGATGAAAAGATCATACCAAAGCTTGAAGCTGAGGCTAAAAAAGGTATAAAAATATTTAAAGCTATAAACTTAAAAGATGTAAAAAGCACAAGAGATGCACTTGAGAGAAAGATACATGATCTAAAACTTACAAGAACTGTTGCTATGCAATCACTTCCAAGTATAAGATTGGTTCAAGAAAATGATAAAAACCTAATCTCAAAAATAGACTCAACCTTGATAAACACCCTACCCCTTTGGAAAAATCAATTGGCTCAAACTATAACTATCTATAGAAGTGCAAAAGCTGCAAAAGCTATAAAAGGAGCAAATGATCTTACAAATGAGCTCTTAGAGGAGAATGCCAAAAACTTAAAAGATGCAAACAAAGCTATAAGAGAAGAGATAGAAAGAGGTGTATTTGATATAGAATCCATCAAAAAAGCAAACAAAACTTTAATAGAGACTATCAATGAGAGTTTAAAAATTGCAGAAGAGGGAAAAAGAGCTAGAGAAAATGCTCAAAAAGAGTTATTAACCTTACAACAAGAGTTAAAAAGCTCTCTTATGGTAGCTGGTGCTAAAATTATCAAAATAAAAGGTTGATCATGGGATTTTGGGATAAGATTTTTGGTGAATTTATAGATGTAATTGATTGGTTAGATGATAGTAATGATACTTTGGTTTATAGATTTGAAAGATATAACAATGAGATAAAATATGGTGCAAAATTAACAGTCAGACAAACTCAAGTTGCGGTATTTGTAAATGAGGGAGAGATCGCTGATGTTTTGACTCCTGGAATTTATGAGCTTGAAACTAAAAATCTACCTATCTTATCTACTCTTCAACACTGGGATCATGGATTTAACTCCCCTTTTAAAGCTGAAATATATTTTTGTAATCTTAGAAGATTTACCGATCTAAAATGGGGCACAAGAAATCCTATTATCATAAGAGATAAAGAGTTTAAGGCCGTTAGAGTTCGAGCTTTTGGAACTTATGAGATAGCTATAGAAGATCCAAAATTGCTTATAAAAGAGATCGTTGGAACAGATGGGCACTTTAGGCTTCAAGAGATAACATCGCAACTAACAAATATAATAGTTTCAAGATTTTCAAATATCATAGCTAATGCAAATATACCAATACTCGATCTTGCAGCCAACTACACACAACTATCTCAATATATCACCCAAGAGATATCAAAAGAGTTCAAAGAGTATGGTTTAGCTCTAAATAGAGTATTGATAGAAAATATCTCTTTACCTCCAGCTGTTGAAGAGGTGTTGGATCAAAGAACTAGTATGGGATTGATTGGAGATTTAAATAAGTATTTAAACTTTCAAATGGCTTCATCTTTAGGCAAACCTGATTCAAACTCTTTGGCATCTGATATTTTAAGTATGGGAATTGGATTTGAGATGGCAAAAAATATGACAAAAGAGCAGAATAGAAAACACTCATACATACCAACTCCATATGAACGAATGTACTATTATGCTCTAAATAAACAGCCACAAGGACCTTATAATATAGATGAAATTGAACAAAAAATAGAAAACAAAGAGATAGACTCTTCAACTTTGATGTGGGCAACTGGTATGAAAGAGTGGCAAAAAGCCTCTAATATAGAAGAGATCAAAGAGATATTTAAAAACTTTATACCACCACCTCTATAATGCTTTTAACTCAAAAAACTTTTCCTTGCAAACAGTGTGGTGCTTCACAAGTTTTTTATACCAAAGGTGGAATACTAAGGTGTGAATATTGCAAGAGTGAGACAAAAATCACCCCACCTAATAAAAAAATAGTAGAACACCCATTCAAAAATATAACATCAAATGTAGCCTCACTACCAAAAAACAAACTAAAATGTCCATCATGTAGTGCTTCATTTGATCTTGATCCTTTTAAAAAATCCTCAAAATGCCCATTTTGTAAAACTCCAATAGTCTCAAACCTTGATCTTTTTATGCCTATTGCAATCGAATCTATACTGCCTTTTAAAATTTCAAAACAGCAATCTGAAAAGATTTTCAAAAAATGGATAAAATCCCTTTGGTTAGCTCCTGCAAAACTAAAAACCAAACAAAATAACTCTTTTAAATTGGTTGGAGTATATATACCGTATTGGACATTTGATAGCTTTGCTACTGCTACTTATCGAGGATTGAGAGGTAAAATCTATCACCAAAATATAAATACTCAAGTAGTAGAAAATGGTAAGTTAGTAAATAAAAGAGTAACTTTAACAAAAACCAAATGGACACCAGTAAGTGGTGAAGTAAAAAGAGCATTTGATGATGTACTAATAGGGGCTACAAAAAGTATATCAAGAAGATTGACCGATTCTTTAGCTCCTTGGGATTTGCAAAATTTGCTACCTTATGATGATAGATACTTAAGTGGTTTTGAGAGTGAAGTGTATCAAGTAGATTTGCAAGATAGTTTTAAATTTGCAAAAGATGTTATAAGATACTTAATAACTCAAGATATAAGAGCACAAATAGGCGGAGACAAACAAAAAATAACTTATCTAAATGTCACACACTCAAATGTGACTTATAAACATATATTATTGCCAATCTGGCATGGAGAGTTTCTACATGATAATAAAAAATATAACTTCACAATAAACGCAAGAACTGGCAAAATAAAAGGAGAGAGACCCTACTCAAAAATAAAGATTTTTATAATAGTGTTTGTAGTACTGGTACTAATTATCCTCATAACTTTAGGATCAAATGGTAGATTTTGAAAAACTGCTACTAAAGTAGCAAATAAAAAAGCTTTTTTGTTATAATATGACCTTTTTTAAACCTTAGATTAACTAGGAGTCTATTTTGATTAGTGTTATACAAGTTTATCAACAACACAAAGAGGAGATTGAAAAATTTTTACTTGACAATATAGACAATAGTAATCTATTAACCATAGAAGATGAAGAGTTGGAGCGTTTTTTTGAAACTTTTAAATCATTAAAAACTCTTTATGTTACAAATCAAGATTTTAAACAAATATCAGCTAAATTCATACGAGGTTCAAAAAATAGTGATCTTATTGGAAAAGATAGAAGTTTTTTGCTCAAAAAGATGAAACTAAATCACAACGGTTATTATGTTAGTTCACCATATATATGTACTGTTACTGGAGAGAGTGTAATAACCGTTGTTACACAAAACAATAATAATTTAGTAGTCATGGATTTTAGTCTTATTGATTTACTAGAAGAGCTAGGCTATATAACACATGGACTATTTTTTCAAAAAATAAACAAATTTGTATATGCACTTATAGGATATGGATTATCTTTGTTAGCTATTATATTGATATTTTACTCTATACTAACATTTTATACCTACATAATATCTTATGAAGATACCTTATTAGAATCTACATTTAAATCCATCGTAGCACTGACTTTGGGATTGGCAATATTTGATCTTGGTAAAAATCTTTTAGAACATGAAGTGGTATATAGAGACAATCATATCAATAATGCAAATAGTAGTGAAATGTTTATAAAATTTTTAATTTCCATCATAATAGCAATGTCTATTGAGGCACTACTGTTTGTTTTTAAAGTGGCACTGTCACAACAATACTCAAATATAATTTATGCTATATACTTAATTGGTGGTATAGCTGTGATGATCATAGCATTGGCAATTTTTTATAAATTTTCTAAACAACAACATAATCAATCATATAAGCAGTAAGTTATAGATTACAAAACATATAAAAATTATCACAAGTATAATACATAAAACAAGATATTTTATCACTCACACCCTACTTGCGACGATATAAACTCTCTAGTGCCAAATTATTCAATTCATGTTTATTTAACAAGTCAAGATAGTCATATGATCTAAGTTCAACTCTTAACTTTTTCAACAGAAGTAAAGTAAGTGAGATTGGTCATTATGGAACTGGTGAAGTTAAATTCACTATTTCAACATCAGATGAATTTAGAGAGGAATTTTTGTTGGAATTTACTTCCAACAAAAAGGAGATCATTAGATGAAAAATCACAAAAAAAATCGCAAAAACTAACAAGACTACACTTGTAAAAATTTAGAAAAATTTATTTTTCAAGTAGTCTGAATTTAAAATTGATGAAACTTAGACTTATTGGGTAAAATTAGATGTGAAAGTTAGTAAATTTAGTCAAATGGAGATCGTAACATGATAACATATAACTCTGCTTTTTTAGACAATATAGATATTTTTACCCAAAATGAGTTAGATTATTTAGAAAAACTAAATCAAAAGGTACCACTTACAAAATTTTTAAACAACAAAAGCTATGTAGATAAATTTGGGCTTGATTTTATATATACTTCGGCACTTATTGAGGGAAATACTTACGATAAATTGGATACTCAAGTTTTAATCCAATACGGAAGAACTGCGGGTGGCAAAAAATATAGTGATGCAAAAATGATATTAAATCTTAGAGAGGCTTATGATAAACTTATCACACAAGATTTAAAACCAACAAAAAACACTTTAAAAGATTTACATTATATTCTATCAAATGAAATGGTATCAAAACATCAAAGAGCAACCCCAAGAGATAGCGAAGTTACGATTATGGGAAGTAATTATATTCCACCCGCTACAAAAGAGAAACTTGAAGACGAGTTAAACTATATGTTTAAAAAGCTAAAAGATATTGATAATCCTTTCAATCAAGCTTTATATTTACATAATAATTTAGCATATTTGCAATATTTTACAGACTGCAACAAACGAACAGCAAGAATTATGTTAAATGTAGTTTTAAAAGATAACAATAAAATGTTATATATACCAGATGAAGAAAATGTAAAAGAGTATTTAAACTCAATAGTATCATACTATGAAACGGGTAATCATGATTTATTTAAAAGATATTTCATAGCCAATTATGAAAAAATTATAAATATGATAGAAGAAATTGAAATGGCTAAAAAAAATGAAAGTAATATT
>JALWLB010000074.1 GCA_027081145.1 Campylobacterales bacterium | reverse complement strand
AGATAAATTGGTATATTTGATAATTTGAGTTATGCTCATATCGGAAAAACTTAATATCTCAAATTTATCTTTTATTATATCTATAAACTTTTTTATCTCTTTGTGTGAGAGTCCTAGTTTTACTATTTTGTTTTGTTTTGGGAAAAATATAGCAGCACCATTTTCTACTATAAATGGATCAGCGATACTCATCTTTTTTTGTAAAGCTTCACACTCTTTTTTTGTTTTGCTTGTAATAAAAATTATAGGGATTTTACTCTTTTTAAGAAAGCTTATCATATCTTTAGCTTCATCAAAGCTATAATCATCATGATTTAAAAGTGTACCATCAAGGTCTGTGAAAATTACAAATTTATTCAAATTTCTCTTTTAATATTTTTTTACCATATTCAACACCTGGTTGATCGTATGTGTTTATCTCTAAAAGTATTCCACAAAGTGAAGTTAATAGTTCATAATAGTATATCATGTAGCCTACACTTTGTTCATTTAGCGTATCTATCTCTATTAGATCAAGATCGATATCTTGTTCTATAATCGATTTTCTAGTAGCGTCACACTGAGCATTTATCAACTCTTGAAATGTGTGATTATTTATAAAATCAACTTTTGATAAATTTGGCAATTTTATATCTGGAATTTTTAAATTTGATTGAAAATTTTTGATTTTTATAATCGTAACAATCTTATTTTTTACTCCCTCGATAATTAATTGCAAAAATGAGTGCTGATCGAGTGAGCCTATCAACCCAATAGGAGTAAGTCCTCTTCTTTTTTTATTTTTATCTATCTTTCCAAGCGATTCTGCCCAAAGTTGAACAAACCAATCATTAAAATATCTTAACGAGCTTGAGTATGAAAAGAGTACATTTATAGGATAGTTTTTTTCATTGGCTACTAAATAGATAGCCTTTTTTAAAATCTGATCCTCTTTTTTAGCAAAAAATGATCTCTTTAGATCTAAAGCTCCATTTAAAATCTCTTTAATTTCATATCCAAGTAAAGCAAGAGGAACTAAGCCTACGGGTGATAGTATAGAAAATCTCCCTCCCACATTTTTTGGAATATGAAAAGTTTTGATATCTAATGTCTTTGCCCATAAATCAAGAGGAGAGTCTTCGTCTGTGATAAATATAAAACTCTCTTTTATCTTTTTATCACTACATGATAACTCAAATTTACCAAGGAGGTATTTTAAAATTGAGGTTGTCTCTATGGTTGATCCAGATTTTGAAGTGAGTATAAATAGCGAATTGGATAGTTTTAAATCTCTACTCCTTTTTTCTATTTCGATTGGATCAACATTTTCTAAAAAAATTAATCTTTTATCATTTCTATTTTTTGAATGAGTTAGCATAGCCTCTATGGCTTTGACTCCCAAAGATGAGCCACCAACTCCTAAGATTACAATATTTTTTATAGGCTCTAAATCTTTTGAATTGATAAATGTTTCAATCTCTTTTAAGATTGTTGATTGATTATTGGGCAGATGATAGTAGCCTATTTTACCACTATCTAGCTCACTTTTTACTCTTAAAAAAAGTTCATCTATTTGGCTACTTTTTATATCATCTTTAAAAAATAGCTCCTGTTTTACTAATCCCATCTATCAATCACCTCTTTGAAAACTCTTTTTAAATCTTCAACCTCTTTTATACTAACTCTCTCATTGGCTGCATGAATTGTATCATTTATCACTCCAAACTCTACAGTATCGATACCAAATTCACCAAAAAATCTAGCATCACTTGTACCTCCAGCGGTTGATAGCTTTGGTGAAATATCGGTTATATATTTTATCGCTTTAGTTAAGTTTTGTACCACTTTTGAGGTTTGATTTGTTAAAAATGGTTTTGAAGATTGATCCAAGATAAGCGTATAGTCCATATCTTTAAAATATCTATCAACAAATCTCTTTACATCATCTTTTGTTGTATTTGTTGAGTTTCTTACATTAAACATCATCTTTAATTTTCCAGGAGTCACATTTGTAACTTCATGTCCTGCTCTTATATCTGTGATAACAAATTTCGATGGTGCAAAGTGCTTATCTCCGCTATCTAAATCAACCCCTGCTATATTTGGGAGTATATTTGCTATTTGATGAATTGGATTTACCCCTTTTTCTGGATAGGCTGCGTGAGATTGAACACCTAATTTTTCTATAACTCCATTTATAGAGCCTCTTCTTCCTATCTTTATAGCATCGCCAAAAACTTTTTCACAAGTTGGCTCTGCTACTATCGCAAAATCTGGTAAAAAATCTCTTTTTTGAAGCAATTTTAAAACCTCTAATGTACCATACTTTGCATCTCCTTCTTCATCACTTGTCAAAAGAATCGATAGTGTACCTTTGAATTTTTTTGTATCTTTGATAGCTTTTAAAAAAGCACTCAAACCGCTTTTCATATCTTGTGTGCCTCTTGCATAGATATAATCACTCTTTAGAAGAGGAGAAAACGCATCACTACTCCATCCATCACCGGGTGGTACAACATCTACATGACCCGCAAAACAGAGATGATTTCCATCTGAGAACTTTTTATATAAAAATAGATTTTTTACACCCTCTTTTTCGATTTCGATAGATTCAAAATCACCCAAATACTCTTTGATAAACTCCAAAGCACCATCATCATCTGGAGTGATGGATTTAAACTGGAGTAATCTTTTTAAAAGATCTATTACACTCATTATAGTCCAAAAGTTACCAAAAGTTTGCCATTATCTATCTTGACATCTTTGACAAGCATTCCAGTAAAAGAGTCTTTATCCAATTTATAAATTGGAGTCTGTTTTAAAATTTCAGATACAACAACTTTTAAAATCGATTTTACATCAGATGGTAGTAGTGATGTTAGGCTTGAATTGTTAAACTTAAGCTCATTTATCTTTGGATCTTTTAAGAAAAATTGACCACTTTTAGGATCAAAATCGATCCCACCTGATAGTTTAACAGAGCCATTTTGAGTTGGAATCAAAGGATTTGATAATCCAAAAGCAATTCCAACATTTAACTCATCACTCCCTTTTACAAATCCCAAATCAGGATCACGAAGTTCAACACTTCCATAATCAAACTTTTTCTTTTGAGGAAACTGTTTTTGAATACTAGAAGTTAACATAGATGGTGAAATAGCCATCGTATAACCATTTGGGCTAAATCCTAAACCACTTGCACATCCACTAAAAAACAGAACTAAAAAACTAAATATCAAAACCACTAATTTTTTCATCAACCATCCTTTTGTAACTATTTAAACATTTTAACATTTTTTAAAAAATTATGCAATT
Source organism: Campylobacterales bacterium (assembly GCA_027081145.1). GTDB lineage: Bacteria > Campylobacterota > Campylobacteria > Campylobacterales > QNZT01 > JALWLB01. The sequence goes on along the minus strand of JALWLB010000074.1, from coordinate 1,649 downwards.
ATGCAACTGAATGAATAAAAAATAGACAATTATTTTTTATAGTGGTTAAAAATTAATCGTAAATTTGGGTCTAAAAATATCAAAAACTTGACTTAGATCAAGAATTTTTCTCAAAAAAGTAATAATAATATTATGTTTTGAACTTATTTTAAAGGAGGTTGTATGGCTGATTCGCTAGATGTGCTTGGTACACTAAAGGTTGCATATACGATATATACATTGCTTATTATTTCGCTATTTGCATGGTTTGCCTATAGTGTAAATGCTAAACATAAACCAAAAGGTATTGTAAGGATTCCATTTTATGGTTATATCGCACTGTTGGTATTTGTTGGAGTATCTATACATATTTTAACTTTTAATAAAGTTCCATGGGTTGAGATGGATTTAAAAAGAGATGATATAAAAGCTGATAAAGTTTTTCATATCTCTGTAGCTGATCATAAGTTTAAATTTCCACAAGAGAGACTATTTATAGAGTGTGGACAGAAGGCTCTATTTGAGGTAGAGTCTAAAGATTTGACTTATGGATTTGGTCTTTTTAGACAAGATGGCACAATGGTATTTCAGATGCAAGTGGTTCCAGGAAGCAGAAACGATCTACTTTGGCAATTTCATAAAAACGGAGTTTATGATGTAAGATCAACTGAGTACTCAGGTCCTAAGGGAGCTAGAATGTTTGTAAAAAATGTTGTTGAAGTTAGAGGCTGCGATGTCAGCGAAAAAAGTTAAGGAGGTTGTATGAGTTTTGTTAAAACATTGATAGAAGGAGAACAAGGAGCTTTTAAACCTGATAGTATGACTCCTTTACAAAAAGTTACACTAAGAGCTGTTGTTATAGGTTTACTCTTTTATGGACTTGCTGCAATAGAGGGAATGCTAATGAGAGCATCTCAAATCACTCCAATTGAGGCAATTGATGATAAACACTTTTTCTCAATTATGACAGTTCATCCAATTATTGGTATCTTTGGATCAACCTACATGATAGTATTTGGTGCATTTACATTTTTGGTTCCATACTTGATGAAAAAACCGCTTTATAGTTTAAAACTTGCAAATGCTACTTGGATATTGATAGCTTCTGGAGCACTATTGTCTTGGCTTGCTGGGTTTGTATATCAGTATGCACCTTTATATACTCTATATTGGCCATTGCCGGTTGATTTTAAACAGTTTTCACTCATTGGTGGAGCAATGTTTATCATAGGTATTGCACTTATTATGGTTGGGACAATCTTTTTTATCATAAATCTTTATGGAACCATATTTTCAAAAAAACCTGGTGCAAAAAAGAGAGAGGTTAAAAAACTTTTGATTTCGGCATTTGGTATTGATGGGTTATTAAATCTTATAAATAAGATGAGAGGCAAACCTCCATATGCGAAAGAACCTGCAGTTTCATTGCCAGTAGTTGCTATATTTAGAGGAACAATCGATACATTTTTAGATGCACTTGTGATATTAAGTTGTGGAGTTTTGATACTGGTTTATATCTTTGCTGAAATGGGTGGAATTTCACTAGATTATAGATCGGTAGATGCACTTTTATATAAAAACTGGTTTTGGTGGGGACTTGATCTTATTGCTGATGGATTGGTTTTAATTTATGTTGCTGGTACTTGGTATCTTTTGGCAATGCTTATAAC
>JALWLB010000073.1 GCA_027081145.1 Campylobacterales bacterium | reverse complement strand
CTATGTATGTTGTTATAGAGATTGATGATGATGAAAAGTGGCTTGCATTTTATCGTATGGAAGTTATGATTTTTGGTTTGATTCTATTTTTGATGTTTTTAATTGTTGGATACTTTTTATCAAAACAACTCTTAAAACCTATGAGAGATTCAATGTATCTACTAGATAGATTTATAAAAGATACAACTCATGAGTTAAATACACCAGTAACCGCGATTTTAACAAATATAGAGATGTTAAATAGATCTCAACTAAATAAATCAACCCTTAAAAAGATAAATAGAATCAATATAGCAGCTAGAACAATCTCAAATATATATGATGATTTAACATATATAGCTTTTAATGATAAAAGATATCAAAAACCTAAAAATGTAAATTTGACTCTACTTATAAAAGAGAGAATCGAATTTTTTAGAGTGATAGCAAACTCTAAAAAGATTATGTTTATTCAAGATGTTGATAATGATATATTTTTATATATAAATCAAGTTAAAATGTCAAGACTTATAGATAATCTAATTTCAAATGCTATTAAATACAACAAACGAGGTGGATTTATAAAAGTTGTCTTAAAACCAAACTTGCTTATTATTGAAGATAGTGGAATTGGAATTGAAAAAGATAAGCTTAAACAAGTTTATGATAGATATGTTAGATTTAATAACTCTGAGGGAGGGTTTGGTTTGGGATTAAATATAGTTATGAGTATTGCAAAGGAGTATAATTTAGATATAGAGATAAAATCAACTCTAAATGTTGGAACAAAAGTGATAATAAAATGGTAAAAAGATTAGTTATAACGGTTTTGATATCTTCTATCTCTATTTTTGCAAATGAGAGTATTTATGAGAAAAATTGTGTAGCGTGTCATAAAAACTTTGCTATTGGACTTGATAAACTTTTTATGAGCTATTTAAAAAAATATAGTGATGAGATGTCGGTTAAATCAGCACTAATAGATTTTTTAAAAAATCCAAATAGAGCAACAACAGCTATGAGTGATGATTATATAAGAAGATTGGGTATTAAATCTAAGACAGATTTAAATGACTCTGCTTTAAAAGAAGCGATTGATATATATTGGCAAAAGTATAATGTTTTTGATAGAATTAAATAGGATATCAACTATTAAAAATAGTAATAACTCACAATTACTTCACAATTTTGATATATAATAACAAATATTAAAACTTTTCGCAAAGAGTTTTTCTTTAGAAAGTTTTAAATAAGGTTTTGGCGGTGCTACTAAGAGGTAGCTTAAATTTATCAAAACATTAAGGAGAGATTATGAAAAAAATTTCATTAGCACTATTATTTGTAGGAGCAACAAGTTTTTTAATGGCTGATGGTGCAGCTTTATATAAAAAGTGTGCAGGTTGTCATGGAGCAAAAGGTGAGAAAAAAGCTTTAGGTAAATCGGCAGTTATTGGTGGTTTGGATAAAGCTAAATTGATTGAAGATTTAAAAGGTTATAAAGCTGGAACACTTAATCTTCATGGAATGGGTGGTCTTATGAAAGGTCAAGTTGCTTCTTTTAGCGATGCTGATATAGAAGCAGTATCTGATTATATTAGCAAACTTAAGTAATTTTTTGCAACTGCTTAGCAGTTGCACTCTACATGATAGATTTACAAAAAGCTATAGATAACGATAATCCACTTCAGATTAAGCAGTTGTTACAAGATAAAAAAGCTGATCCAAATCAACCAATAGATGATTGTATAAATGCACTCTTTTACGCATTTAAGCAAAAGGCATCATTTGAGAGCATAAAAACTTTAATAGAGAGCAATCTTAATATAGAACAGACTACCGATGAGGGTATAGGTGCTTTAGATGAGGCTATAATTTTAGCCGATATAGAGTTGGTAGAGTATCTACTTTTAAGAGAAAAATTTGATCCAAATAAAACTAAACGAAAAAGTAATTTTACTCCACTTATGCAAGCTGCATCTTATGGCTTGATTGATATTGCAAAGCTCTTAATAGAGTATGGTGCAAAGCTAGATATAGTCGATAATATGCAACTAAATGCACTCGATTATGCAAAAAAACTACAGCAGAAAAAAATGCAAAAATTTTTAGAAGAGATTAGTAGCCTTTAGAGATAATTAATATTTCTTTTGTTATTATTTGGCAATTTTTAACAAAGGGTTTATATTATGGATGCCAATTTGATTTTTGAGGCATTTAAGTTTATGGTGCTTGGTATGACAACTGTCTTTTTATTTCTTATACTGATGGTTTTTGTACTCAAAGTTCAAGCAAATATTGTAAATAGATACTTTCTAAAAAAGAGTGAAACTCAATCTAAACAAATCTCTTCTAAAAAGGTTACAAATACACAAGATGATACTTCACTCATCGTAGCAATTACAGCTGCAATTGCTGAATTTAAAAAGAAAAATTAAAAGGTTAATACAAAATGGCAAAAAAGCTAATTGATATAATGGATACTACCTTTAGAGATGGATTCCAATCTGTCTTTGGAGGAAGAGTCTTAATGGATGACTTTTTTCCTGCACTAGAGGCTGCAAAAGAGGCTGGAATTAGCCACTTTGAATTTGGTGGAGGAGCTAGGTTTCAGAGTCTATTCTTTTATCTAAATGAGAATGCATTTGATATGATGGATAGATTTAGATCTATTGTTGGAGAGGAGGCAAATCTTCAAACTCTCTCAAGAGGTGTTAATACCGTAATGTTAGATACTGCAAGTCAAGATTTGATAGATTTACATGCAAAACTTTTTAAAAAACATGGTGCAACGACTATTAGAAACTTTGATGCACTAAATGATGTTGAAAACTTAAAATATAGTGGTGAAGCTATAAAAAAACATGGTCTAAATCATGAAGTTGTAATTACTATTATGGATCTTCCTCCTGGATGTAAAGGGGCTCATGATGTGGCATTTTATGAGAAGGTTTTACGAGAGATTTTAGATGCTGGAATTGAGTATGATAGTGTATGTTTTAAAGATGCTAGTGGAACATCTAGTCCAAATAAGGTGTATGAGACCATTAAAATGGCAAAACGGCTATTGCCTAAGGATATTCATGTAAGATTACATACTCATGAAAGTGCTGGAGTTAGTGTTGCTTGTTATATGGCTGCACTTGATGCTGGAGCTGATGGAATAGATTTAGCTGCTTCTCCAGTTAGTGGAGGAACATCTCAGCCTGATATCTTAACTCTTTTACACGCTGTTAAAGGGACAAAATATGATCTTGGTGGATTAAAGCTTGAAAAAATTCTAAAATATGAAGAGGTTTTAAAAGATTGCTTGAGTGATTATTTTATGCCACCAGAAGCTACTCAAGTCTCACCTTTGATTCCGTTTTCTCCAATGCCAGGTGGAGCTTTAACAGCAAATACTCAAATGATGAGAGATAATAATATATTAGATAAATTTCCAGATGTTATAAAAGCTATGAGAGAGGTTGTAGAAAAAGGAGGTTATGGTACATCTGTAACTCCAGTTTCTCAATTTTATTTTCAACAAGCGTTTAACAATGTAATGTTTGGAAAGTGGAAAAAGATAGCTGATGGTTATGGCAGAATGGTTCTTGGTTATTTTGGCAAAACTCCAGTTAAGCCAGATCCAGAGATTATAGAACTTGCAAGTAAGCAGTTAAATCTTGAACCAACTACAAAAAGTGCATTAGAACTTGCCAATAGTGATCCGAAAAAATCGATTGAATATTTTAAAAAGATGCTAGAGGATGAAAATTTAGAAGTTAATGATGAAAACATCTTTATAGTAGCAGCTTGTGATATCAAAGGAATTGCATATCTAAAAGGTGAAGCAAGTGTTAATGTTAGAAAAAATAGTGATATGAAAAATAATGAAATAAAAGGAAATAATAACATGGGTGGACAATATACTGTAGTGGTAAATGGTGTTAAATATAATGTAGAGGTAGAAGAAGGGTTTGATGCAAATGTGCAAGTCTCAAGTGTAACTCCTGAGGCATCAACGCCTACTAGTGCACCTACTACAACTAGTGGTGGAAGTGGGACTGAAATCAAAGCGACTCTTCCAGGATCGGTATTTAAGATTTTAGTTAGTGAGGGTGAGAGTGTTACAAAAGGTCAAGTTGTTATCATATTAGAGGCTATGAAGATGGAGATAGAGATAGTTGCACCAGAAGATGGTGTTATCTCTTCTATCAATGTTACTCAAGGGCAAAATGTTGAAAATGAGCAAGTCCTAGCAGTGATGTAAGGGATAGTTATGAAAAAAATATTTTTATCTTTTTTATTAATATTCTCTTTTTTTATTCCCTCTACTTTAAGTGCATCACAAAATGAACATATCTCAAGTGAAAATGTGCAACAAGAAGAGAGCTATGAGTCAAGAAGTATTGCTCATATGTTTTATAACTTTTATAAAAGTACAGGAATTTATGCTTTTTTAAATCCAACTGATGGTGTAAAAAATGCCAAAGGTGAAGAGATAGATAAGTTTACTCAAAGTTTTGGTCGAATTATCATGATCTTAATCGCTTTTGTACTATTTTATTTAGCAATTGCAAAAGGGTTTGAGCCACTTCTTTTACTTCCTATAGGTTTTGGCGGATTATTGGCCAATATTCCATTAGCCAATATCATTGGAGATGAGGGTTTTACAGGAATCTTATATAATGTTGGAATTAGCTCTGAACTTTTTCCACTTCTTATCTTTATGGGTGTTGGAGCAATGACAGACTTTGGTCCACTTTTGGCAAATCCTAGAATGGCACTCTTAGGAGCAGCTGCTCAATTTGGAATTTTTGGGACTTTAGTTGGTGCAGTTGCATTAAGTCAATTTACTGATATATTTGATTTTACTCTAAAAGAGGCAGCTGCAATCTCTATCATTGGTGGAGCTGATGGACCTACATCTATCTTTATAGCTTCAAAACTGGCTCCTGAAATGTTAGGGGCAATTGCAGTTGCAGCATATTCATATATGGCACTGGTTCCAATTATTCAACCTCCAATTATGAAACTTTTTACAACAAAAGAGGAAAGAGTCATTAAAATGAAACAGCTTAGAGAGGTTTCTAAGCTTGAAAAAATTCTCTTTCCAATAACTGTTTTGATGTTATCAATTTTAATTTTACCAGAATCGACCCCTTTAATAGGTGCTTTAACATTTGGTAATTTAATAAGAGAATCGGGTGTTGCTGAGAGATTATCAGATACTATGCAAAATTCGCTTATAAATATTATAACAATCTTTTTAGGTTTAGCAGTTGGTACTACATTGGCAGCTGAAACATTTTTGGTTGCAGAGACATTGGCAATTTTAGTTTTAGGTTTAGTTGCATTTGCTATTGGGACAGCATCAGGAGTTTTAATGGCAAAACTTATGAATAAATTTAGTAAAGAGAAGATAAATCCGCTTATTGGTTCAGCCGGGGTTAGTGCAGTTCCGATGGCAGCTAGAGTATCAAATCAAGTTGGTATGAAAGAAGATCCAACAAATGTGCTTTTAATGCATGCTATGGGTCCAAATGTAGCAGGTGTTATAGGTTCAGCTGTTGCAGCTGGTGTATTGATATCTATTTTTTAGGATAGGTTGATAGATAAAAATTAAGGGATAGGGATAATGTTTAGTGTTGAAGATTTAAAAAAGTATGGTATAAAAGATATTAAGGAAGTCTTTTATAACTCAAGTTATGAAGAGATATTTGAGCATGAGACTCTAATAGACAAGAGTAAAGTATCAAAAAATGGTGCAACTATGGTTGATACCGGTATCTTTACAGGTCGTAGCCCCAAAGATAAATATTTTGTAAAACAGCCCCCTTCTAGTGAAAAAATAGCTTGGGGCGAAATTAATCATCCAATCTCAAAAGAGATTTTTGATGAACTATTTGAAAAAGCTAAGCGAGAATTGAGTGGAAAGAATCTTTATGTACAAGATCTGTTTTGTGGAGCAAGTGAAAATAGTAAAAAAAGAATTAGAGTTATAACCGAACTGGCTTGGCAAGCACATTTTGTTAAAAATATGTTTATTAGACCAACAAAAGAGGAGTTGAAAGATTTTGAGCCAGACTTTGTTCTTTATAATGCAGCTAAAGTAACAAATGAAAAATTTAAAGAGCACGGTTTAAACTCTGAAGTTTTTGTTATTTTTAATATAGAAGAGAATGTTGCTGTAATTGGTGGTACATGGTATGGTGGAGAGATGAAAAAAGGGATTTTTTCTATGATGAACTATTGGTTGCCACTAGAGAATAAACTGCCAATGCACTGCTCAGCAAATATCGGAAAAGATGGAGATGTAGCACTATTTTTTGGATTATCAGGAACTGGTAAAACTACTCTCTCAGCCGATCCAAATAGAAGATTAATTGGTGATGATGAGCATGGTTGGGATGATGAGGGGGTATTTAATTTTGAGGGTGGATGTTATGCAAAATGTATTGGATTAGATCCAGAAAACGAGCCAGAAATTTATGGAGCTATCAAAAGGAATGCTCTTTTAGAAAATGTAGTCTCAGATGAATTTGGTGTAGTTGATTTTAATGATAGCTCAAAAACAGAAAATACAAGAGTCTCTTATCCGATTGAACATATATTAAATCATGAGCCAAGTTTAAAAGGAGGTCATCCTAAAAATATTATCTTTTTGTGTGCAGATGCTTTTGGAGTCTTGCCTCCTGTTTCAAAACTAACAAAAGAACAGGCGATGTACTACTTTTTAAGTGGTTATACTGCAAAAGTTGCTGGAACTGAAAGAGGTGTAACTAAGCCAGTTGCTACATTTAGTGCATGTTTTGGAGAAGCATTTTTACCTCTTCATCCTACAGTTTATGCAAAGCTCTTAGGAGAAAAGATTGAAAAATATGATGTAAGTGTTTATCTGGTCAATACCGGTTGGAGTGGTGGGGCTTATGGTGTTGGCAAACGGATGAGTTTAAAGACCACAAGAGCTTGTATAACTGCTATACTTGATGGAAGTATCAAAGATGCTCAATTTGGTGTTACAAATGTATTTGGGCTTTACTATCCACTCTCATTAAATAATGTAGATTCTGAAATTTTAAATCCTAAAAATGCTTGGGGTGAAAGAAGAGATGAGTATAAACAGACAAGAGATCATTTAGCCAAACTTTTTATAGAAAATTTTAAAAAGTATTTAACTAAAGATGCAAAGTTTGACTATTCTAAAGCTGGTCCTGATCTAAATAGGATATTAAGTTGTAGTGCAAGGTTGGATAAAAAGTAGATGCCAAAACTGTGGTCTGGAAGATTCTCAAAAGCTAATTCAACTCTATTAGATAGATTTAATGCTTCGCTAGATTTTGATAAAAGGCTCTATATTGAAGATATCACAGGATCGATTGTTCATGCAAAAATGCTTGCAAAACAGAATATCATCACAAAAGAGCAATCATGTAGAATAGTTGAGGGGTTAAAAAAGATCCAAGATGAGATTGACAATGAGAAATTTGCTTTTGATATAGCTGATGAAGATATTCATATGGCTATTGAAAAAAGATTAATTGAGCTTATCGGAGAAGATGGAAAAAAACTTCATACCGCAAGAAGCAGAAATGATCAAGTTGCACTAGATTTTAGATTATATGTTTTAAAAAGCTCAACCAAAATAGAGGAAAAAATTGTACTTTTGATTAAAACTTTGCTTGATATTTCAAAAAAACATACCACTACTATGCTTCCTGGTATGACCCATCTTCAACATGCTCAACCAATAAACTTTGCTTTTCATTTATTGGCATATGTTAGTATGTTAAAGAGAGATTTTGAGAGATTTCAAAGCTCAATAGATAGAAACTCCATCTCTCCATTAGGGTGTGCGGCACTTGCTGGAACACCACATGATATCGATAGGGAGTATGTTGCAAAAGAGCTTGGATTTAAAAGTGTCTCAATAAACTGTTTAGATACAGTAAGTGATAGAGACTTTGCTCTTGAGATACTTTTTAATATAGCTACTTTGATGATGCATATATCAAGACTTTGTGAAGAGCTTATTATTTGGAGTAGTAGCGAATTTGATTTTATACTCTTTAGTGATGAGTACTCTACTGGAAGCTCTATCATGCCTCAAAAGAAAAATCCTGATGTAGCTGAACTTCTAAGAGGTAAAAGTGGAAGAGTGCTTGGAAATTTGGTTTCACTCTTTACAGTTTTAAAAGCTCTACCGTTAGCTTACAATAAAGATATGCAAGAGGATAAAGAGGGGGTTTTTGATAGTGTTGATACCGCTTTGATCTCATTAGAGATTTTAAATGAGAGTTTAAAAACTATGAGTATCAAAAAAGAAAATATGGCAAAAGCTTGTAGAGTTGGACATTTAAGTGCTACAGATTTGGCAGATTATTTGGTAAAAAATTTAGATATCTCTTTTCGTGAAGCTCACTTTATAACTGGTAAAGTTGTTGCAAAAGCAGAGGAGTTAAACAAAGATTTAAGTGAACTTAGTGTGAGTGAGCTTTGTAGTGTACATGATAAGTTAAATGAGGATGTATTAAAATACCTTGATTTAAATCACTCTATGAATGCAAGAGACTCTTATGGTGGTACATCAATTAAAAGCACAAAAAAACAGTTGGAGTATTTTGAAAAATGGCTAAACTCATTAAAATAATCATACCTTTTTTTATCACTATATCTTTTATTGGGTGTAATGATGAGATCAGTAAAGTTACCCAAAGTTTAAAAGATGCTGAAGATCAGATACTCTATAAAGATAAAACTCCACCAAATGAAGATACTACAGATTTGTTAAAAGATGATAGTAATATCTCCTATTCTAAAGAGATATCAGATGCTATCAAAAGAGTAAATGAGATAAGAGCAGAGTTATATAGTGGATATGAGATGAGTTGGAGTACTAAATTGGCAGATGATGCTTTAGCATATGCCAAAGAGTTAGCCAAAAATGGCAAGTGGGAGCATGATAAAAAAGAGTATGAAAATGGACCTTATGGAGAAAATCTCTACACTTCAACAAAAAAACCAACTTTTGTTGATGCTATTAATGAGTGGTATAGTGAGAAAAAATTTTATACATATGGAAAAGTTGGAGATAGCTCAACTTGTCAAAGTGGACAAATGTGTGGACACTATACGCAACTTATCTGGAGGGATACATCTTTGTTTGGTTGTGCAACCTCCAGATATGAAGTTGGAGAGTATAAAGATTGGTATTTAGTAGTTTGCAAATATAAAACTCCAGGCAACTACTATGGTGAAACACCCTACTAAAGATGCTAAAAGATAGATAGTAGTGCCTGTTTTGCAAACTTTGTTAAACTGTTTTGTAAATTTATCCCCTTTGAGATGATATTCATACTCCAAATTCTAAATCTAGTCGCCTCTTTTACATTTAACCTATAACCTATTGCCATGACTATATCAAGATTATATGAGTTTGCCAATAGTCTTGCTCCACTTTGTGAAGGAATCTCTATATGTTGATTAACACTTTTTTCATTTAGGTCTTCATTTTGTAGTATCTCTTTTAGAGTTTGAAATACAGACTTTATATCTGATTGAAAAAGTTTACTAATATTTTCGAGTGTTAGCCAAAAAGTTCTATTATGATAATAGACATTAAGTTTGGTTTCTTGATTTTGATAAGATATAACTTGTGTATTCATGTAGTCTCCTTTTGATATTTATGGCTACATGATACACAAAATTTTTTGCAATTTAAAAAAATATTTCAATTTGACATATTTTTGATTTATAAAAACTTTTTAGCCCTATCTTCTGGATTTACAAAATGTGGCCAATTTAGTTTTGCTCCACCAAGTAGATGAAAATGAAGATGCATAACCTCTTGACCACCATCTGGACCATTATTGACAATTAGTCTATAACCATTTTTTTCTAAACCCATCTTAGTTGCAACTTTTTGAATAAACTGACTCATTAAACCCATATCTTTAGCATCTATATCATGAAATTTTTCAATATGCTTTTTTGGAACTACAAGTACATGAATAGGAGCTTTTGGGCTAATATCATGAAAAGCTAAAAAGTTATCATCCTCTAAAACTTTATTTGATGGTATTTGATTATCTACAATTTTACAAAATAGACACATGTTGTCTCCTTTTAAATATCGGCTATACTCATTATATTCCAAGTAAGCTTTAATGAACTTTTGACTAAAATTCTTAGAAAAAATAAAGGTCGCAATATTGGAAAATCGTATAAATGACTCTTCTAATTTAGATGAGCTTGAAAAAGCGAGAGTAGCAATATTTGGTAAAAAAGGTTATCTCGCACAAGAGTTTGCAAAATTAAAGACTATTCCAAATGAGCAAAAAAGAGAATTTGCAAAAAATCTCAATTTAAAAAAAGAGAAATTAAATCAACTTTATGAACAAAAACTCGCTATTTTAACAAAAGATGCTCTACATGATAAGATGAAAAACGAGTCAATTGATGTAACACTTTTTCATCCTAAATCTCAAATTGGAGCTTTACACCCTATCACTCAAACTATGAATAAAATTATAGACTATTTTGTGAGTTTAAACTTTTCAATCCAAGAAGCAACACTTGTTGAAGATGATTTTCATAACTTTGAAGCTCTAAATATTCCAGCATATCATCCAGCAAGAGATATGCAAGATACATTTTTCTTTAATGATAATAAACTATTAAGAACACACACTTCAACTGTACAGATTCAAGTGATGAAAGATAGAGCTTCTAAACCACCCATTAGAATGATAAGTCCAGGAGCTGTATTTAGAAAAGATTTTGATATAACACATACTCCGATGTTTCATCAGGTTGAGGGTTTAATGGTGGATAAAGTTGGAGAGATATCGTTTGCCAATTTAAAATATATTTTAGAAGATTTTCTCCACTATATGTTTGGAGATGTTAAGGTTAGATTTAGACCTAGTTTTTTCCCTTTTACAGAGCCTAGTTGTGAAGTTGATATAAGCTGTATATTTTGTAACTCTAAAGGGTGTCGTGTCTGTTCACAAAGTGGTTGGTTAGAGGTTTTAGGTTCAGGCATGGTTGATCCAAATGTATTTGAAAAAGTTGGATACAAAGATGTTAGTGGGTATGCATTTGGATTGGGAGTTGAGAGATTTGCTATGCTTTTACATAAAGTTCCTGATCTTCGCTCTATGTTTGAGGGGGATTTGAGACTTTTGGAGCAAATGCAATGATAGTAACTAAAGAGTGGTTAAATCAATGGTGTGATTTAGAAGATATCTCAAGCGATAAAATTTGTGAAACTTTAAACTCTATTGGACTTGAGGTTGATAGAGTTGAATCTATAAATATTCCTAAAAAAGTTGTAGTTGGTAAAGTCTTATCTTGTAGCAAACATCAAGAAGCAGATAAATTAAGTGTTTGTAAAGTTGATATAGGTAGTGAAGTTTTACAGATAGTTTGTGGAGCTAAAAATGTTGCAAAAGATCAATTTGTTGCAGTAGCAACTATTGGAGCAATTTTAGAAGATAATTTTAAGATAAAAGAGGCAAAACTTAGAGGGGTTGATTCATTTGGAATGATCTGTTCATCTTCTGAGATAGGCTTACCTACCATTAATGATGGTATTATGATTTTGGATGAGAGTATTGGAGAGTTAAAGCTAGGAAAAGAGCTTTGTGAGTATCCTTTATTAAATGATACAATTATTGAAATTGAATTAACCGCAAATAGGGGAGATTGTTTAAGTATTTATGGAGTTAGTAGAGATTTAAGTGCTTTGTTAAAAAGAGAGTTAAAAAGACCAAATTTAGAGTTTAATGAAGATAGAAGAGGAGTTGCAAGAGTTTTAAAACTTCATTGTGATAGTGGTATAAGCTCATCAATTAAATTGCGATTTTTAGACTCTTTTGATGCCTCTTTGAAACTTTTGCATCAGCTTAGATTGGCTTTTATACAAAAAGAGGCTAAGAGTGATATTTTAGGATATCTTGAGTATGTTACTCACTCAACTGGAGTGATTATGAGAGCATACGATTTTGATAAGATAACTAGTGATAAAGATGAGCCAATTGTTTTAAATTTAGAAAAAGATAAAGACTCATTAGAGGTATTAAGCTATAAAGATAAAGTTTTATCATGGATTGGATTAAATCAAAATAGTGAATTTTTGCCAGATAACAACTCTCAAAAGTTAATTATTGAGTGTAGTTATATAGATCCTAAAACCATATCTTTAAAACAGTTTCAAACAAAGTGCAAAACTGATGATAGCTTTTATAGAGCATCCAGAGGAAGTGAGTATGAGCTAAGTTTAGCAATGTATTACTTTTGTTCACTAATTGAGTTTTCCAATACTCAAATATACTCTGGTGCACAAAATCATATAGTGCCAAAAGAGCCACTAAAATTAAAAATAGATTTAGAGTTTTTTGAAAAGTTTATAGGTCAAAAGATAGCCGATAATGAAATTGTAGATATCTTTAAAAGATTAGGCTTTGGTGTTAAAAATATGGTTGTAAGTGTTCCTCTTTTTAGACATGATATACAAAATGAGCAAGATTTAGTAGAAGAGGTTGTAAGAATTTATGGAATAGATCATATAAAATCAAAGCCTTTGAAATTTTATGAAAAAAATAGATTAAATAGCTCATATAATGATTATAAAAAGTCAATATATTATAAACAAAAAGCAGTTGGCATGGGCTATTTTGAATCTATTCATTACTGTTTTGATGATAGAGTGATGATGAAAAAGTACAATTTAACTTTAGTAAAAGATGAGTATGATATAAAAAATCCAATTACGAATGAGTTAAATACTCTAAGAACTTCACTACTTCTTCACCTACTTAAATCAGCAAGTAATAATAAAAAACTTGGCAAAAAAAGAGTTAAACTTTTTGAACTTGGAGTAGTATTTGATGAAAATCGCAAAGAGTCAAAAAGATTATCTTTTATATTTAGTGGTGACTTAAATGAAGCTAGTTTAAAAAATAGTGCTAAATCAAAAGAGGTTGGATTTTTAGACTTTGCAGAAGATATTTGTAGCATAATAGGAGATATAGAGCTTAAAGTGTTTGACAATAGATCCTCTTTACTCTCTTCTTATGAGTGTGCTAAAGTTATATTAGACTCTAAGGAGATAGGTGTCATTGGAAGAGTTCATGCAGAAATTGAGAGAGATTTTTCACTCTCAAATACATATATTTGTGAACTTGAATATGATAAATTGCCATATGAGTTAAAAGTTGTTAAAAATTACTCAAAATTTCCATCACTAACTCGTGATATTAGTATCTTGATTCCGTTAGATTTAAGATTTAAACTAATTAAAGACTCTTTAGAAAAGATATTGCCTAAAGAGGTGATCGAGTTTTTTCCAATTGATATATATGAGAGCGATGAATTAAACAATAAAAGAAGCTTAACTATAAGGTTTGTACTACAATCTTTTGAAAAAACTTTAAATGAGAGTGAAATTGTATCTATTATGGATAGTGTGATAACGCATTTAAAAACAGATTTAAATATTGAGCTTAGATGAGTACTCTAACAGTAAATACTCGTGGTAGTTTTAATATAAAGATAGATTCAATTGCAAGTGATAAATCCATCTCTCATAGATGTGCTATCTTTTCACTTTTATCAAATGAGCCATCATATATAAAAAACTATTTACAAGCTGAAGATACGCTAAATACTCTAAATATTGTCAAAAAATTGGGTGCAAAGATTGAAAAAAAGGGTGAAGTTTTGATTATAACTCCACCTAAAAAGATAAAAGAGACAAACTCTATTTTAGATTGCGGTAACTCTGGAACTGCTATGAGACTTTTTATGGGCTATTTAAGTTCTCAAGATGGTTTTTTTGTTCTTTATGGAGATAAATACCTTGCATCCAGACCTATGAAAAGGGTTAGTTTACCACTTCAAAATATAGGGGCAAATATAGATGGCGTTGATAGAGCAAACTTAGCACCAATTGCTATAAGAGGTGCTAAATTAAGAGGTTTTGACTATTCATCTCCTATTTCATCAGCACAAGTAAAAAGTGCAATGATTTTAGCTGCGTTAAATGCAGATGAAGTTAGTACTTTTTGTGAACCAACTCTAAGTAGAGATCATAGTGAGAGAATGCTAAGAGGTATGGGAGCAGATATAGTTGGTGATAAAAAGATTCAAATCTCTCCTTTAAAAAAGCCTTTGAGAGCTTTAAATATAAAAGTGCCATCAGATCCATCAAGTGGTTTTTTCTTTGCTATTGCAGCTGCTATTACTCCCAATTCATCTGTAACTTTACAAAATATTTCACTAAATCCAACAAGAATTGAAGCATATAAAATTTTACAAAAAATGGGAGCAGATGTTACATTTATAAAAAAAGAGGATGAATTTGAGCCAATAGGGGATATCATAATAAAACACAAAGAGTTAAAAGCTGTAGTGGTTGAAAAAAATATCTCTTGGCTTATAGATGAACTTCCAGCTCTCTCTATTGCTATGGCAAATGCAAAAGGGGTAAGTATAGTTAAAAATGCAAAAGAGTTAAGAGTCAAAGAGAGTGATAGAATTAGCTCAGTTGTAAAAAATTTACAAAAATGTTCAGTAAAAGTAAAAGAGAATGAAGATGGATACGAGATAATGGGATCAAACATCAAAGGAGCAACAATAGATAGTTATGGTGATCATAGAGTTGCTATGAGTTTTGCAATTGCTGGAATAAACTCTTACATGATAATAAAAGATATAGATTGTATTAAAACATCTTTTCCAAACTTTATAGAAATTTTAAAAAATATTTGTGAGGTAGAGGTTGGAGATTAGATTAGCTAAGAGTTATGGTTTCTGTTTTGGTGTAAAAAGAGCTATAAAAATTGCAGAAGATTCAAAAGATGCTATTACAATAGGCTCACTTATTCATAATAATGAAGAGATAAAGAGATTAAAAGATAATTTTAATGTTACAACAGCACACGATATCAAAGATATAAATAACACTTCAAAAGTGATTATAAGAACTCATGGTATTACAAAAAGTGATTTAGAGAGATTAAAACAGATGAATACTCAAATCATAGATGCAACCTGTCCATATGTAAAAAAACCTCAAGAGATTGTAAAAAAGATGAGTGAAGAGGGTTATCAGATCGTTATATTTGGAGATGAAACTCATCCAGAGGTTAAAGGTGTAAAGAGTTATGCTAAAAATAGTCCTATAGTTGTTTTAAGTGTAGAAGAGCTTTTAGGGATTGACTATTTGCAAAAGATTGCTGTTGTTTCACAAACTACTAGAAAAATGAGTGAATTTTTAAAAATAATAAACTTTTTAGTTGAAAATGTTAGAGAGGTTAGAATTTTTAATACAATTTGTAATGCAACATTTGATAATCAAGATGCAGCAAGAGAGCTCTCAAGTGAAGTTGATATTATGTTGGTAGTTGGAGGTAAAAACTCTTCAAATACAAAACAACTATTTACTATATCAAAAGATAATTGTAAAGATTGCTTTTTGATAGAGAATGAAAAAGAGTTAGAAAAAGGGTGGTTTAAAGGTAAAAAAGTGTGTGGAATTACCGCAGGTGCTTCTACTCCAGATTGGATTATTAAAAAAATAATTGCAAAAATAAGAGAATTTAGAGTATAATAGATCAATTTTTAAAAAAGGAATAAGATGGCAAGTGAGGTGAACGGTTTAGTTCAGAGTATAAATGGTGCTGATGATATAGATTTAAATGAAGAGGACGATTTTGCAAAGATGCTAGAGGCATCTTTTAAAGATCAAGATAGTGGTGGTTTGGTTGATGGAGTTATAGTATCAATCAAAGATAGTGATGATTTTGTTTTAGTAGATGTTGGCAAAAAACAAGAAGCACTGCTTAAAAAAAGTGAAGTTGAAGATAAAAATGGTGAATTAGAGTTTTCTGTAGGTGATAAAATCAAAGTTATAATTACAGGCTATAAGGGTGAGAGAGCAATAGTATCTTATCTAAAAGCAAAAAGAGCTCAAAAAATAGATGAATTTATCAAAAACTATGATGAAAATAAAACAGATCAAATTATAGAGGGTATAATTGTTAGTAAAAATAAGGGTGGTTTTATTTTAGAAAATAGTGATGGTGTTGGATTTTTCTTACCAAAATCACAAGCTTTTTATAAAGATTATCAAGATCAAGCAAAAGTTATAGGCAAAAAATTAAAAGCTAAAATTATTAAAATTGATGAAGATACAAAGTCTATCATAGTTTCAAGAAAAAAATTAGCAGATGAAAATAGAGAAAAGAGAGATGCAATTATCTCTAAACTATTAAAGCATGAAGGAAATGTTGAAGGGATTATCAAAAAAATTACTTCATATGGTATGTTTGTAGATGTTGGTGGAGTTGATGGTTTGGTTCATTATAGTGAGATAAGTTATAAAGGTCCAGTAAATCCGGCAAAAATTTACTCTGAGAATGAAAAAGTTGCTGTAAAAGTTATAAATTATGATAAAGACAAAGGTCATTTATCACTATCTATTAAAGCTACTATTCCAGATCCTTGGGATGATTTAAAAGATCAATTAGAAGTGGGTGATAGTGTTAAAGTAGTAGTAAGTAATATTGAACCATATGGTGCTTTTGTAGATCTTGGAAATGATATAGAGGGCTTTTTGCATGTTTCTGAGATATCATGGGATAAAAACATTAGACATCCAAAAGATTATTTAAAAATTAATCAAGAGATAGATGTTGAAGTTATAGAGATCGATTATCAAAATAAAAAGTTACGAGTTAGTCAAAAAAATATACTACCAAAACCATTTGATGAGTTTAAGGATAAATATAAAGAGGGTGATGTAGTCAAAGGTGTAATTACAACTCTTACCAATTTTGGAGCTTTTGTTAAAATTGGATCAGTTGAAGGATTATTGCATAATGCAGATGCCTCTTGGAATAGAAATGCGAAGTGTAAAGATCTCTTTTGTGAAGGTGATGAAATAGAGGTTAAAATTACAAAAATTGATACCAATCAAGAAAAGATTTCTCTAAGTGTAAAAGAGTTACAAGAGAGTCCAATTGAAAGATTTGCAAAAGAGTATAAAAATGGTGATATAATTAGTGCAAAAATTAAAGATATAAAAGAGTTTGGTGTTTTTGTAGAGCTTGAAGATGGAATTGATGCGTTAATAAGAGTTGAGGATTTAGGTGATAAGAGAGTTGAAGAGTTATCAATAGGTGATGATATAGAAGCTGCAATAGTCTTTATTGATGCTTCGAAAAACCGTATTAGATTATCAGTTAAAAAACTTTCAAGAATAAAAGAGAAAGAGGATCTTAAAAAATATAACGATAACGAAAAATCAACACTTGGAGATATCATAAGAGATCAGCTTAGATAAAAGCTTTAATGAGGGGGGGTTGTTGAAATTTATTTTCAGCAAAAAGGAGATTATTAGGTGAAAAATATCCTTTTTGTAATATTTTTTGTTTTAGGTTTGGGTGTTGTGGCAGTGTTAATACTCTTGCTAAATCCAAATACTAAAACAGAACAGAATATTCAAATTTCAAAAAGTGATATTGCTAAAGAGATTATTAATACAAGAGTTATTAAAAAAAAAGAGACTCATAGTTGGATTAATAAAATTACACCTTCAGCCAAACAGGAGTATCTATATCCTGTGACAGAACTTCATATAAAATTAAATTAACAGGAAAGATAATGCACAAAAAAAAAGTAATTGTATGTGATGCAATTCATGAAATTGGTATTCAAATTTTGAATGAATCTAATGATTTGGAGATTTTAAATGATTCAAATGAACCAAAAGATAGACTGCTTAAAATTGTAAAAGATTATGATATTGCTATAACTAGAAGTTCAACAGATGTTGATTTAGAGTTTTTAGATGCTGCAAAAAATTTAAA
This sequence comes from Campylobacterales bacterium, assembly GCA_027081145.1. Lineage (GTDB taxonomy): Bacteria > Campylobacterota > Campylobacteria > Campylobacterales > QNZT01 > JALWLB01. The sequence continues at coordinate 1,023 of JALWLB010000073.1, read as the reverse complement.
ATCTATTGTAAGAGCTGGTGTTGGAGTCGATAATATTGATATAAAAGAGTGTAGTAAAAGAGGAATTGTGGTTATGAATGTGCCAACTGCAAACACTATTGCTGCGGTTGAGCTTACAATGGCACACCTTTTATCTACTGCAAGAGCTTTTCCGTATGCTCATAATCATTTAAAAAATGAACGAATTTGGAATAGACAAAAGTGGTATGGAGTTGAACTTAAAGATAAAAAGCTAGGAATTATAGGTTTTGGAAATATTGGAAGTAGAGTTGGAATAAGAGCACTTGCTTTTGATATGGAGGTAATTGTGTATGATCCTTATATTAGTCCATCAAAAGCTACCGATGTTGGTGCTAAATATACAAAAGATTTTAATGAAATTTTAAAATGTGATTTCATTACTATTCATACTCCAAAAAATAAAGAGACAATTGACATGATCTCTTATGAAGAGATAGCAAAGATGAAAGATGGAGTAAGATTAATAAATTGTGCTAGAGGTGGTCTTTATAATGAAGATGCACTTTATGATGGTTTAAAAAGTAAAAAAATTGCTTATGCTGGAATTGATGTTTTCAAAAAAGAGCCAGCAGTTGATAATAAATTGTTAGATCTTGATAATATCATAGTAACCCCACATCTTGGAGCCAATACAGTTGAATCTCAACAAAAGATCTCTATTCAAGCTGCTGAAGCTGTTATAAGTGCTGCTAAAGGAGTTAGTTATCCAAATGCTTTAAATTTACCTATAAAAGAGAGTGAACTTCCAGAGTTTGTTAAACCATATCTTGAACTTGCTCAAAAAATAGGCTATCTTGCAGCTCAAATAAATGTAGGTCCAATTAAATCTTTGACACTTGAAGCAGAAGGAGAGATTGCAGAGTTTGTTGATTCACTCACAACTTTTGCACTTGTTGGCTCACTAAAAGAGTCTATGGGAGAGAAGATAAATTATGTAAATGCTAAATTTATTGCAAAAGATACTCTTATAAACTTAAATAGTAAAAAGGTATCTAATACTAG
>JALWLB010000072.1 GCA_027081145.1 Campylobacterales bacterium | reverse complement strand
TAACTTTTTACCATAAAAGTTTTGATATTTTTTCTCTAGATTATCGTGAAGCTGTTTTTGAAGTTTTAAGATATCACCATCTTTTTTCATTGTCCAAAAGAGATTTTTGTCAATTGTGATGATTGTTGGTGTGAGAGTATAAAGCTCTCTTATAAATCTTTGAGAGTAGCTCTTTTTTACTGTTTCCAAAATTTGCAAATTGGGATTGTTGATGTTTTTGCGAAGTTTATTTGAAAGTATATCGATAAGATTTTCATCCAAGGAGCGAATACTAAATCGATAACTATTGGCTTTAAAATAGATCTTTTTCTCTTCGATTGGTAAAAGACCACCAAAACAGTAGTTTTTAAAACCTATCTTTTTATGAAGTGTTTTTAGATCATCATCTTGTGCCATCGAAAAGCTGATGTATCTTGCAAGTTTTTCAAAACTCTCTTTAAAATCAATATCTCTTTTTAGATATACAGTAGATGTCAGTTCAAAATATTTCATAAACAAGCTCCCAAATAAAGAATTATAATTAAATAATTCTTAGATACTCAAACCAATTCAACCAAGGGAGCTTGTTGATATCGTTTAAACCTTAACTATCTTTTAAGAAATCTCAAAAGATAGCTAAAAGATCCACCCTACTCTACTTCAGCATCGATGACATCATCATCATCTTTTTTCTTATTATCGCTTTTTGCTCCACCAGCTTTTGCACCATCCTCTTTTTTATACATCGATTCTGCTAACTTATGACTTACTCCACTTAAGGCTTTTACCTTTTCATCAATTTGCTCTTTTGTTGCATTTTCATCTTTTAAAACCTCTTTAAGATCATTGATAGCTTTTTCGATCTGCTCTTTATCATTTGCATCTATCTTATCTCCCATTTCTGAAAGAGATTTTTCACTTTGATGAATTAGTGCATCTGCTTGGTTTTTAGCTTCGACTAACTGTTTTCTTTTCTCATCTTCACTTTTATGAGCCTCTGCATCTTTTATCATTCTTTCAATTTCACTCTCATCAAGTCCAGATGATCCTGTGATTTTGATCTCTTGCTGTTTTCCACTTGCTTTATCTTGAGCTGAAACTGTCAAAATACCATTTGCATCTATATCAAAGGTAACCTCTATTTGAGGAACTCCTCTTGGTGCTGGTGGAATGCCTTCGAGATTAAATTGTCCTAAAGATTTATTATCTTTTGCAAACTCTCTTTCACCTTGTACTACATGAATAGTAACTGCTGGTTGATTATCTTCGGCAGTTGAGAAAATTTGCTGTTTTTTAACTGGAATTGTTGTTCCTTTTTCAATTATTTTTGTTGTAACGCCACCAAGTGTCTCTATACCAAGACTCAAAGGTGTCACATCAAGTAAAAGAATATCTTTAACATCACCTTTTATAACTGCACCTTGAATAGCTGCTCCAATAGCAACAACCTCATCTGGATTTACCGATTTGTTTAACTCTTTGTTGAAAAATGCTTTTACTTTCTCTTGTACTAACGGAACTCTAGTTGATCCACCAACTAAAACAACCTCTTTGATATCATCTTTTGATACGCCTGATTCATCTATAACCGATTTGATTTTTGTTATGGTCTCTTCTACTAAATCTTCAATGAGTGATTCAAATTTTGCTCTTGTTAATTTTTTAACTAAATGTTTTGGACCAGTTGCATCTGCTGTGATAAATGGCAAATTGACCTCTGTTTCAGTTGCAGCCGAAAGCTCTTTTTTTGCATTTTCTGCTGCCTCTTTTAATCTTTGAAGTGCCATAATGTCATTTTTTAGATCAATTCCACTATCACTTTTAAATTCACTAACCAACCAATCGATCAATCTATTATCAAAATCATCTCCACCTAAAAATGCATTACCACCAGTTGCCAAAACTTCAACTACATTATCACCAGTTTCAAGTACTGTAACATCAAATGTTCCACCACCAAGATCATAAACTACAATTTGCTCAGACTCTTTTTTATCAAGCCCATAAGCAAGTGCTGCTGAAGTTGGCTCATTGATAATTCTTAAAACATTTAATCCCGCAATTGTTCCAGCCTCTTGAGTAGCTTTTCTTTGAGAGTCATTAAAATAGGCAGGAACTGTAATAACCGCATCAGTTACACTATCCCCCAAAAATGCTTCAGCATCCTCTTTTAGTTTCATTAATATTTTTGCACTTATCTCTTGAGGGGTGTAAGTTTTTCCATCAACCTCAATTGCACATGCACCATTTCGATCAACTATATGATATGGTAATCTCTTTTTTGCCTCTTTTGCTTTATCTTCATTACACATTAAACCCATAATTCTTTTTATAGAATAAATTGTTCTCTCTGGGTTTGTAACCGCTTGTCGTTTTGCTGGATCACCTATTAGAGTCTCTCCTTTATCTGTAAAAGCCACTATCGAAGGGGTTGTTGCTTTTCCCTCTTTGTTGGTGATAACTTTACTCTCACCTCTTTCATATACTGCTACACATGAATTTGTTGTTCCTAAATCTATTCCTATTACTTTTGACATAATCTTATCTCCTTGTTTTTATTTTGAAATCGAAACCATCGCTGGTCTTAATACTCTATCTTTTATTTTGTAACCTTTTTGTAAAACTTGCACAATCTCTCCACTTTCATGTTTGTCACTATCAACTTTCATAACCGCTTCATGAAAATGAGGATCAAAACCACTCTCAATATCTATTAATGAGATATCATGTTTTTCAAAAACTTTTTTAAATTGAGAAATTGTCAAATCAATACCCTCAATTAACTGTTTTAGCACCTCTTCAGTAGCCTCTTTCTCCATATCTATCGAAGATTTTCCACTCTCAAGTGCATCTACTACAGATAAAAGATCTCTTGCAAATTTTTCATGAGCATAAGCTATGGCCTGTTCTTTTTCCTTTTGAGTTCTTTTTTTGATATTCTCAAACTCAGCCATATCTCTTAAAAGCTTATCTTCAAGCTCTGCAATTTTATCTTTTAGTGCTTGTATCTCATCCTCTTGCTCTTGCTCTTTAGGTTCTGTTTTAGACTCTGCTTCTACTTCACTCTTTTGCTCCTTCAAGTCCTGCTCTTGTTCTTGCTCTTGTTGAATCTCTTTATCAACTTGAGCATCTTTTTTCTTTGCCATAATTTATCTCCTTAAAAAAGATTAGTCGTATTATACAACATTGAGTGCCTTCTTGTCAAGTCTAAATGACATAAAGTTATATAAACAATCTTTAGTCCATTCGACTCAATACAAAAAATAGTTACAAAATCTCATAAATAGCCCGATAAAATTATACGCCATATTGGTTTAAATATGAAAATTATTTATGAAAATAGAAAGAAAATATTATTATTTTATAATGATTGCTATATCCATAACATTTGTATTGGTATCACCTATTTCTAAAAGAGCATTTTTTTGTTTTAAAAAGCTATTTGAATCATTATTTAACAAAAACTTATCAATCGATCTATCATAATCAGAACAATCAACCACCCCACCACTAGCTTTACTATTGCCATCTATGCCATCAGTAGCTCCGGCTAAAAAGGTTATATCTTTGTTATCTTTTATCTCTCTTAGTACCCACAAAGCCAACTCTTGATTTCTTCCACCTTTTCCATCTCCAACTACACAAACCCTACTCTCTCCTCCAAAGATCAAACATCTATCTTTTGAATTTTTGATCTCATGTACAATCTTTTTTGCACACACTTTTACATCATCGTTTAAAAAATCTTTATAAATTTTTACACCTTGAAAAAACTCTTCTGCTTTTGTTTTTGCACCAGTTAGTGCTAAATAGTTATCTGCTAAAATATAGTGTTTTGGATCTGTTGGAAGTGTGTTATCATGTAGAAATGGAGCTGATGCAATTGTATGAAGATCATTAGAGATAACATCACTCATAACCAATACCACCCCATCTGCTTTAGTCTGCTTAGCTAATCCTCCACCTTTTATAGCTGAGAGCTTTTTTCTAGTGCGGTTTATCTCATCGATCGATTTTCCACTTAACAGTAGTTGATCTGTTATTTTTATAAATTGATCTATTGAGATATTTGCGATCGGTTTTTCTATCAAAGATGAGCTACCACCAGATAAACAATAGACAAAAAAATCATCTTTTTTCATACTTTGAAGTTTTGTTATTAACAAATTGGCAGCTTCTAAACTCTTTTTAGATGGTAGTGGATGGGTACTTTGAAAAATTGGTACATATTTTAATCTCTCTTTTAAATGATTTGAGATCACCAATCCATCAAATACCCTCTCTTTTAACATTAACTCTAACTCTTTTGTCATAGATATAGAGGCTTTGCCTGAGCCAAATAGATAGATATTTTTATATCTTTTTAGATCAAACATATCATTTTGGATAGTTAAAATTTGATCTTTATAAGAGATTTTGTTTTTGATAAAGTTTTTTGGCAAAACTGCATCTATGGCAGAATTAAAAATCGCTATAGCTTTTTGTTTGTTATTCATACTGCTTTAAAACTTTTTTCAAACTCTCACTCCACCCTTTTGCCCCTTTATAGGGTGCTTTTATTAGATTTGGCAAGTTTAAGTCTATAAACTTATCACTATTTTGTGGAAGAAGTATAGCAATATCTGCCACTTTTAGCATATTTATATCATTATAACTATCTCCAAGTGCAATGGAGATTTTATCTTTATAATAATTCATTAAATATAAAAGTGCATTTGCTTTGTCTTGATCTATAGAGACTAGATGATAAAATCTTCCACCTTTTATGATTTTGAGTCCATATTTTTTTGCTAAGATTTCAAGTTTATCAAGTTTTTTTTGATCTTTTATCAAAAATACTTCACTATACTCTCTTTGTGAAGCCATCTTTGCTTCATCATATGATAAGTCGGTATATTTGATAATTTGAGTTATGCTCATATCGGAAAAACTTAATATCTCAAATTTATCTTTTATTATATCTATAAACTTTTTTATCTCTTTGTGTGAGAGTCCTAGTTTTACTATTTTGTTTTG
>JALWLB010000071.1 GCA_027081145.1 Campylobacterales bacterium | reverse complement strand
CAATATCAAAGATATAGATAAGCTTTTGAAAAAGCTAAACAAAAAACTTTTAAATCTTGACAATAAAAAGAGAGAAGATTATCTAAGAAAACTCTTTTATCTATTAAGGCTTAGACCAAAAGTACATAATATATACAAACAAAAACAAAAGGAGGAACTACCTATGCCATTTATCATAGAAAAAGAGCGAGATCCGCTTTATAAAGATGGGTTGGAGAGAGGTATTGAAAAAGGGCAAAAAAAAGCTACCAAAGAAACAAAAATTTCTATTGCAAAAGCCATGATCAAACAACAGATGTCTATCGAAATGATCTCTAAACTCACTGGACTTTCAAAAGAGGAGATAGAGAAATTGAAGTACTTGTAATAGTTACAGTATAATCTGACAACAGATTAAAGAAAATATACTACAATTTCTCCTGAGATTTAGTGTCAGATTAAGTATTGGCTAGTACAGCTAAAACTCGATAACTGGATCTAACTATACTCATAAAAAGAGTGGTTTTTTGAGTTTAGTCTTGATGGAGCATCTCTTAGATAGCTATCTACTGCTCTTGCACACTCTCTTCCTTCATTTATAGCCCATACTACCAAAGATTGTCCTCTTCGCATATCTCCAGCTGCAAAAACTCCTTTTGTAGAGGTTTGGAAGTTTGTGGTTTGAACATTACCTCTTTGATCGGTTTTTAGATTTAACTCTTTTATAACTCCATTTTGCTCTGGTCCTAAAAATCCCATAGCTAATAAAACCAAATTAGCCTTTAGTACAAATTCACTTCCCTTTATCTCTTCAAATCCGTTTTTATTCCATTTGATTTTAACACAGTTAATTCCACTGACATTTCCTTGATCATCTTTGATAAAAGATTTTGATAATACATTAAAATCCATATTACACCCCTCTTCTTGGGATGTTGAGAGTTTAAAGATGCGAGGATATAGCGGCCATGGCATAGTATCGTCTCTTTTTAGTGGAGCTTTTGGCATAAGTTCTATTTGTGTGATCGATTTTGCACCTTGTCTAACAGAATTTCCAACACAATCACTTCCAGTATCGCCACCGCCAATTACTACAACATCTTTATCTTTTGCTATTATAAGATCTTTTTTATCAAAATTTTCTCCTTCAATTATGCTATTGCACTGAGATAAAAACTCCATAGCAAAATGTATATTTTTTGCATCTCGATTTGGTATAGGTAAATCTCTAGGAAGTGTCGCACCACCACAGAGTATAATAGCATCATACTTCTCTTGTAGTGTAGAGATAGGTAAATCAACACCTACATGAGCATTTGTGATAAATTCAATTCCCTCTTCTTTCATGATATCTATTCGTCTTTGTACAACTTTTTTCTTATCTAGTTTAAAGTTTGGTATTCCATATCGAAGTAATCCACCAACTCTTTTGTCTCTTTCATATACGCTAACTTTATGACCAGCTTTGTTTAATTGGTGTGCCACACTAAGTCCTGCTGGACCAGAACCTACAATAGCTACTTTTTTCCCGCTTCTTTTTTTGGGAATCAGAGGTTTGATCCAGCCCTTTTTGTAAGCTTTTTCTATGATTGAATACTCTATATTTTTTATAGTAACTGGATCTTCATTGATACCAAGTACACAAGCTCCTTCGCATGGAGCAGGACAGATGCGTCCTGTAAATTCTGGAAAGTTATTTGTACTCATGAGTGTTCTAAAAGCAGACTCCCATTTACCACGATATACTAAATCGTTAAATCTTGGTATGATATTTGCGATAGGACAGCCATAATTACTATGACAAAATGGTACACCACAATCCATACATCTAGCACTTTGAATTGTAATCTCTTCTTCATTTAGTGGGATAATAAATTCATTATAATGCTTTATTCTCTCTTTTACAGGCTCATATGCAAAATTTTTTCTCTTATACTCTTTAAATCCGGTTATTTTTCCCATACTACAACTCTCCTATGCACTAACATCTTGTTCATCTTTGTTTCTTGGCATATTTGCCAACACTCTTTTATAATCAATTGGCATAATTTTAATAAATTTTGATACTTCATTATCCCAATTTTTTAAAATCTCTTTTGCTTCGTTTGAGTTTGTATAAGTTACATATTTTTTGATCATATTTTTTACTTCGTTTGACTCTTTTTGCTCTTCAATAGAGTCTAAATCTACCATTTGGGTATTTATTCTTGGTTTTAATTTAGAGTGTTTATCATATATGTATGCAATTCCACCACTCATACCAGCTGCAAAGTTTTTACCAACTTCACCTAAAATTACAACTCTACCACCAGTCATATATTCACAGCCATGATCACCTACAGAGCTTACTACTATGTTTGCTCCAGAGTTTCTTACACAAAATCTCTCTCCAGCTACTCCATATATATAAGCTTCACCACTTGTGGCACCATAAAATGCTACATTTCCTAAAATAACATTTTTATTTGGATTGTATGATATATTTTTTGGAGGATATAAGATTAGTTTTCCACCGCATAAACCTTTACCAAAATAGTCATTTGCATCACCTTCTATTTCAAAAGTTATACCACTATTTAAAAATGCACCAAAGCTTTGACCTCCACTTCCTTTGGCTTTGAAGTAGATAGTATCCTCATCCAATCCATCTTCTCCATATTTTTTTGTCATGTGAGCTGATAACATTGTACCAACAGTTCTATTTATATTTTTAAGTTCAATCTCTTCTTTGATAGGTATTTTCTTCTCTATAGCAGGAGTTGCTAATTTTATCAATTGATTATCAAGAGCTTGATCTATGCCATGATCTTGTAAAATACTTTGATAGGCTGTATCATTGTCTCTAAGATGCATACGATATAGCAATTTATCTAATTGAAGATGTTTTGCTTTCCAATGGTTTATATTCTCTTTGGCTTTTAATTTATCAACTCGTCCTACCATCTCATTTATAGTCCTAAACCCAAGAGAAGCCATAATCTCTCTTAACTCTTGAGCCATAAATTTTACAAGATTTATAACATATTCAGCTTTTCCACTATATTTTGCTCGAAGCTCTTTATCTTGTGTTGCTATACCTACTGGACAAGTATTTAAATGGCATTTTCTCATCATAATACACCCCTCAGCTACAAGAGCACTTGTGGCTATTCCCCACTCCTCAGCTCCTAAGAGGGTAGCTATTGCTAAATCTCTTCCTGTTCTTAACTGTCCATCAGTTTGTACAACAATACGCGAACGAAGACCATTTTTAACAAGTGTTTGATGAGTCTCTGCTACTCCTAACTCCCATGGAAGTCCTGCATGTTTTATAGAGGTTTGAGGACTGGCACCAGTTCCTCCATCATATCCTGATATTAAAACAACATCTGAGTGTGCTTTTGCAACACCTGCAGCAATTGTTCCTACACCAACTTCAGAGACCAGTTTTACATTGATTCTTGCATCTTTATTTGAATTTTTTAGATCATGTATGAGTTGTTTTAGATCTTCAATAGAGTATATATCGTGATGAGGTGGTGGAGAGATTAGTCCAACTCCTGGTGTGGAGTGTCTGGTTTTTCCTATAATTTTATCTACTTTATGACCTGGTAATTGTCCACCTTCACCCGGTTTTGCACCTTGAGCCATTTTAATTTGTATCTCTTGAGCATTTATTAGATAATTTGCAGTTACTCCAAATCTACCAGATGCAACCTGTTTGATTTTAGAGTTTTTTTCAGTACCAAATCTACTTGCATCTTCACCTCCCTCTCCACTATTGCTTTTTGCTCCGATTTTATTCATTGCTATGGCAAGAGTTGTATGAGCCTCTTCTGAGATTGAGCCATAACTCATAGCTCCTGTGGCAAATCTGGTTATAATACTCTCTACACTCTCAACTTCATCTATATCTATAGGATCGAATTTTGTAAAATCTAGTAGTTGTCTTAATGTAATATAACCTTCTTGTGGATCATTTATAAGTTTTGCATACTGTTTGTAAATTTCATAATTGCCTGTTTTAGTAGAATTTTGTAAGAGAAAAATAACTTCTGGTGAAAATAGATGCTTTTCGCCTCTTTGTCTATAAGCGTACTGTCCACCTACTGCTAAATCACTTGCTTCAAAACTCTCATCTGGATAAGCAACTTTATGACATATTAGTGTTTCAGTCTCAATTGTATCTATATCGATTCCCCCAATTCTTGTGGGAGTTTTTGTGAAGTATTTATCAACCAACTCTTGACTTAGACCTACAGCTTCAAATATTTGTGCACCAGTGTATGATCTAATAGTCGAAATTCCCATTTTTGACATTACTTTAAAGATGCCTTTTCCAATAGCTTTTATATAATTTTGTACTGCCTGTTCATGAGTTATATCCTTTTTGATTAATTTTCGTTTTCTCATATCTTCTATAGTTTCAAAAGCAAGATAAGGATTTATAGCATTTGCTCCATAACCTATTAGTGTAGCAAAATGGTGTATTTCTCTCGCATCTGCACTCTCTATAACTAAACCACAATTTGTTCTAATACCCTGATCAGTTAAGTGGTGATGAACAGCACTTGTTGCTAAGAGTGTAGGAATTGGAGCTTTTGTTTTTGAGATACCTCTAGTTGATAAGATAATAACTTGATAATTTTCTCTAACAGCTTTTTCAGCCTCTTTTATAATATTATCTAATGCAGTTTTCATAGATCCCTTTTTTGTTGCATCAAACAATAAATTTATGGTTTTTGCTTTAAACCCTAACTCATTAACTCCACGAAGTTTTTCTAATTGAATATTTGTAAGAATTGGAGATGATAATTTGATAAATTTTCTTTTTTCATCAACTTGTTGAAATAAATTACCCTGTTGTCCTATATAAGATGTCAAAGACATTACCAACTCTTCCCTTATTGGATCTATTGGTGGATTGGTAACTTGTGCAAATAGTTGGTGAAAATAGTTAAAAAGGTTTATAGAGTGATTTGATAAAACTGAAAGAGATGCATCATTTCCCATAGAGCCAGTAGCTTCGTAAGCTTCATTTGCCATAGGTGTTAAGATCATTTTTAAATCTTCTTGAGTATAGCCGTAACATTTTTGTCTTTGTAAAATGGTTTTGTGATTTGGTTGTTTTACTTCACGATTTAGCGGAAGATCGTCTAAATTTATTTTATGAGTATCGATCCAACTACCATAATCAAAAGCAGTTGAAAATTTGGTTTTTATCTCATCATCACTAACTATTCTACCCTCTTGCAGATCGGCTAAAAATATCTGTCCAGGCTGTAATCTTCCTTTTAGTACGATATCTTCTGGTGGAAATTCTAATGCTCCTTGTTCACTTGCCATAACCAAAATGTCATCTTTTGTAAGTGAGTATCTTGATGGTCTTAGACCATTTCTATCTAAAATTGCACCTATAGATTTACCATCAGTAAAAGCAACTGATGCTGGTCCATCCCATGGCTCCATAAATGTTGCATGATATTCATAAAACGCTTTAAGCTCAGGTGTCATTTCATCATCTTTCCAAGCTGCTGGTATCATCATCATAAGTACATGAGGAAGTTCACGACCGGCGAGAGTTAAAAGTTCAACAACATTATCAAGTACTGAAGAGTCAGATCCTTTTTGTTCATTGATAAGATATGGATAGATCTTATCTAACTCCTCTTTTGTAAATAGTTTTGATTTTAGCATCGATTGTCTAGCTCTAATCCAGTTTATATTTCCTCTTAGTGTGTTGATCTCTCCGTTATGAGCAAGATATCTAAAAGGTTGAGCTAGTGGCCATGATGGAAAAGTATTTGTTGAAAATCGACTATGCACTAATGCGATAGCAGATTCAAAATCTGGATCATTTAGATCTGCAAAATACTTTGGTAACTGTTCGGTTATAAGTTGTCCTTTATAGGATATTGTTTTATATGACATTGATGCCATATAGTAATATTCAGTTCCTGGTACAGTTGATTTTGTGATAAGTGTTTGAGCATGCTTTCTGGCTACATACATTTTTCTCTCAAACGCCAACTCATCAGCTAATCCATCAGGTCTTTTTATAAATAGATGATAAACATGAGGTTCTACTGATTTTACTTTTTCACCGAGTGAAGAGTTATCTGTAGGAACTTTTCTCCAGCCAAGTATCTCTAATCCTAACTCTTCTACTACATTTGTAACTATATTTTGACACTCAACTCCTGCTTTAATATCTCTAGGGATAAAAACAACGCCAACACCATAATGTCCAAAAGCAGGAAGTTCAAATCCAAGCTCTTTTGCTACTTTTCTCATAAATTTATCTGGCATTTGTGTTAGTATTCCTGCTCCATCACCAGAGTTTTTTTCAGCTCCAACAGCACCTCTATGTTCTAAATTTTTTAAAAGCTCTATCCCTTTTTTTACAATATAGTGGGATTTTTTGCCCTTTAGATGAGCTACAAATCCAACACCACAAGCATCATGTTCAAACTCTGGATCATAAAGACCCTCTTTTTTTGGTAAATAGGCTGGTTGCATTTAATTCCTCTTTTATTTAGTTTTTCTTTGTTATATAGTAATCATAGTACCAATAGTGTTTTTATAAGTAGCTAATATATTTATATGATAATTTGACCTTTCATATACAATATAGCCTCTCCTTTGATCTCTACTCTTTCATTTTCCAGTTTACATAAAATTTCTCCACCTCTTTTTGAGAGTTGTTTAGCTTTGAGATGATTTTTTTGATAAACTTGTGCCCAAAATGGAACAAGTTGTGAGCAGATAGATCCTGTAACATTATCTTCATTTATGCCATATTTTGGTGCAAAAAAGCGATACACAAAATCACTATCATCACCTTTGGCACTTATGCAAACCCCTCTTAGATCGAGATTTTTTAAAGCTTCAAAATCTGGTTCAATATTTTTAATAATTTCTTCATTTTCATATATCAATATATAATCGTCTTGTTGTAATATTTTAAGAGGTGCAATTCCAAGAGCAACAGTAAAAAGAGGATTGTTCTCACTTAGCTCTGGCATAGAAGCGGGAAGATTTAAAGATATTAATTTATCATCTTTATTTACACTCAAAATCCCACTTTTTGAATCAAATATAATAGAATCAAGAGTTTTATCTAAATAGTTAAAAATGATATAGGCACTTGCAAGTGTTGCATGTCCGCACAACATAACCTCTTTTTTAGGAGTAAACCATTTGATATCATATCTGTTTTCATTTTTTACAAAAAATGCAGTTGCAGATTGGTTGTTTTCTAATGCAATTTTTTGCATCAAATTATCATCTATCCACTCTTTTAAAGGGCATACACAAGCCCCATTACCACCAAAAATTTTGGATGTAAAAGTATCTACATGATATATATCGAGTTTCATCTGTAACCTAGCTATTTGATTTGTGAAGTGATATTATACCAAAATAAAACTAATTTTAGAGTTGTCCTTTAGATTGACCAAAAAAAATCTATCCACTTATCAGTAGTATGTAAACTAAAGTCTGGTTTATAAATAGCATTGGGCTTATAAAAAATAACTCCTGATTTAAAACTATTTGTTGGAAATTTTTTTTGTAAAATTGAGATAATCTCTTTCATAGTATCTCCACTATCTACTATATCATCTACTACTAATACTTTTTTATTTTTCTCTAAATTTGAAATATTAAAAATCTCTAAAGTTTGTAATTTTTTATCATGATCATAGTGTATAGAGTTTAATGTATAAAGTTTTCTAATGTTTAATTTTTCGGATAAAAAGTGACCAAATGTCACTCCGCCTCTAGCTATTGCCAATATAATATCTGGCTTATAATCTTTGATGAGTTCACAAAATTTTAAAATATCTTTTGTAAACTCACTATATGTGTATTGATAAACTTTATTACTCTCCACTATATAAAACTGTACTCAAATATCTCTCACCAGTATCGCATAAAATTGTGACAATAGTTTTACCTCTGTTTTCAGCTCTATTTGCAACTATAGTTGCTGCATGCACATTTGCTCCACTAGAAATTCCAACTAACAACCCTTCATGTTTTGCCAAATCTCTTGAAGCTTTGATAGAGTCTTCAAAACTTACTTGTATGACTTCATTATATATGTTGGTATTTAATGTTCCTGGTATAAAACCAGCTCCTATACCTTGTATTTTATGAGGACCAGGTTTGCCTCCAGATAGTACAGGTGAAAGATCAGGCTCAACTGCTATTATTTGTGCATTTGGATTTTTCTCTTTTAATACTTCACCAATACCAGTTATTGATCCACCAGTTCCTATAGCTGAAATTAAAATATCAACTTTGCCATCAGTATCATTTAAAATTTCTATAGCAGTTGTTTTTCTATGAGCATCTGGATTTGCTTCATTTAAAAATTGTTGAGGTATAAATGAATTTTCTATACTATTGGCTAACTCTTCAGCTTTTTGTATGGCACCTTTCATACCAAATTTTGGATCAGTTAAAACAAGCTCAGCTCCAAGTGCACTTAAGAGTTGTCTTCTTTCTATACTCATTGAGCTTGGCATAGTTAAAATAAGCTTTAATCCAAGTCCAGCACAAACACTTGCAAGTGCAATACCAGTATTACCACTTGTTGGCTCTATTACAGTTGTATTTTTATCTATTTTTCCACTTTTTAAAGCCTCTTTTATCATATTTGATCCAATTCTATCTTTGACTGAATGAGTTGGATTCATAAATTCACACTTTCCAAGTACAGTAGTATTGCTATCTTGTGATATTTTGTTTAGTTTCACAAGGGGCGTATTTCCTACTAACTCTGTGACATCATTTGCTATATTCATCTCTCTCTCCTGCTTTATATTGTTTGGAATTATAATGAAATCTTTATGTAAATGTCAAGTGAATGTATCAGCTTACTAAACATTACTTGCTTGTAAAAAATCTTTTATGATATCGTCTGGATTTTCTAATCCTACAGAGACTCTAACAAGTCCAGGAGTAATTCCTAAAAACTTTTTCTCTTTTTGTGTAAAATCACTATATATAGTAGAGTCCATATGAAGTGCCAAAGTTCTGCTATCTCCTACATTTGCGGTTATAAAGATCAACTTTAATTTATCCAATACTTCAAATGCCCTCTGTTTTGATCCAAAATCTATCGTAAATAGCATTCCACATCCATTTTGAAATTGCTCTTTATATCTTTTATGTTGAGGATGGTTAATTAATGATGGGTGGTTTATTTTAAAACCTGCTTTATCAAGCTCATATACTATTTTTTCAACGCTTTTTACAACTCTTTGTACTCTTAGAGGAAGAGTTTCAAGTCCAAGTAGAGTTAAGTAGCTTGTAAATGCGTTTGATGCCAAACCAAAATCTCTCATAGCCCTTTTTTTTGCATTTATAATAAGTGCATTTTTAAATGATTTTTTTATAAATGGATCAAGCTCTTTATAGCGATTTGTTAAAAATTTATCACTATTATCATGTAAAGATCTAAATATCACTGCTCCTCCCAAAGCTGAAGCGTTTCCTGTAACAATTTTTGTTGTAGAATAGACTACTATATCTGCTCCTAAATTTAAAGGGGTTATACTTAGAGGTGTTAGAGTGTTATCAACTATTAGTGCTATATTGTTTCTATTTGCAATATCTGAAATTTTGCCAAAATCGGGTAATCTCATGTTTGGGTTTCCAACACTCTCTAAAAATATAATTTTTGTATTATCATTGATAGAGTTTTCTATATCTTCAAAATCATCTACATCAAAAAAGTGTGTTTTAATTCCAAATCTAGCAAGAGTTTCGCTAAAAAATGAGTATGTCCCACCAAATAGACCCCCTATTGAGATCACCTCATCTCCACTTTTTAAAAGTGACATTGTAGCAGCGGTAATTGCTGCCATACCAGAAGCTGTTGCAAGAGCACCTTCACCATTATCTATATGTGATAAGATAGTTTCTAGTTTTGTAGCAGTTGGATTTCCACTTCTTGCATACATAAACTTTGTACTTACTCCTGCAAAAATATCTTCTCCATTTTGAGAATTACCATATCCAAAAGATGCAGAGTTTGCAATTATAGGGCTGATTGCCCCATCTTTTGAGCCAATTTCTTGAACAAGCTTAGTTGTAAATTTTTCAAAATAGTCCATTTAAAATTCCATAAAATAATTTTTTTGTTATTATAACCAAAAAAAAGGTGAAGCAGATGAAATATGACTATAACAAAATAATTGATAGATCTAAAACAAATTCAGAAAAATATCTTTTGAGAAAAGAGCTTTTTGGTACAGAAGATGTTCTTCCAATGTGGGTAGCAGATATGGATATATTTACTCCACCATTTGTGGTTGAAGCTATCAAAAAAAGAGCAAATGAGCCAATATACGGTTATGAGGAGATACCAAATTCAGCTTTTGAAGCTCAGATTGGGTGGATGAAAAAAAGACATAATTTAAATTTAAAAAGAGAGTGGATGTTATATTCTCACTCAGTGGTTAGTACTATCAATGTAGCTATCAAAGCTTTTAGCAAAGTTGGAGATAAAATTATAGTTCAAACGCCAGTCTATTATCCTTTTATGAGGAGTGTTAGATTTAATAATAGAGAGATTTTATTTAATCCTTTAAAAAAAGATGAAAAAGGTGATTATACATTTGATTTTGAAGATTTAAAGAGTAAGATCGATAAAGATACAAAATTACTGCTTTTATGTTCTCCTCATAATCCTGTTGGTAGAGTATGGAAAAAAGAGGAGCTTTTAGAGTTAGCTACAATATGTTTAGAAAATGATATAAAAGTTTTAAGTGATGAGATACATTCTGATTTGGTTTATGATCCTTATAAGCATATACCTTTTGCATCTTTATCTAAAGAGATAAGTAAAATTACGATGACTGCAATTGGACCTGGAAAGAGTTTTAATCTTGCAGGATTGTCTATAACAACAGTAGCAATAGAAGATGATATGATGAGAGATGTTTTTGATAAGGTACATAGAAGTATTCACTTTTCTCATGGTAGTGTCTTTTCTCATGTAGGATTTGAAGTTGCTTATAAAGAGGGCGAAGAGTGGCTTGATGGGCTTTTGATACACTTAAAAGAGAATGTTTTAAGCTTATATAATCTTTTACAAACAAGCAATAAGATATCTATGAATTTGCCAGAGGCTACCTATTTGGCTTGGCTTGATTGTGCTAATATGAAATTATCGGATGAAAAGATTAAAGAGCTTTTTATAAAAGAGGCAAAACTTGGTTTAAATCCTGGTTATATCTTTGGCAAAGATGAGGGTAGAGGGTTTATGAGACTTAACTTTGGTGTTTCAAAAATTACCATGAATGAAGCATTAAAGAGATTAGAAAAGATTTTATGACTTTTAATTATTAATTTTTGTTATATTTATGCTATAATATGCTCAAACATGGGAGAAGTTCATGAGAAAAGTATCTTTTATTGCTATTATATTAAGTATAGTTGTTTTTGTGGGTGGTTGTGCTCAAACGATATTATATACAAATGCAAAGCAGATTAACAATTTGGGAATTATCTCTTTATTGGGAGATAAATTTGAAGCCTCATTTAGAGATAGAGATCAAAATAGGGTAGTTACAAAAGTACATGATAACTCATCTTGGAAGATAGACGATTTTATTGAACAACATGCAAAAGAGGTATTGGATAAATATACAACTTATAACATCAAAACTATTGATAGTTCACAAATAGATTTACCAGCATATTATCAATATAGAAACGATAACAATATCTCCAATCCAGAAGTTATCAAAGAGATTATGAAGTCAAATGGATTGGATCATTTGATTATTATAGAAGCGGGGGATTATTTGCCTGATGATGATATTGATATTGTTGGAGTTGGAATAGAGAGAATAAAAGTAGATAACTCTTCAAGACTAGTTGCAGTGGCAAATATACATATGAAAAAATATGGCTTATTTGATGATGAATTGGAGCTTTTAGAGACTGAAAATATTACTATTATGAAAAAACTTGATGATAGTTTTTGGTTAGATACAAATAAGCCTATAGAGCCAAAAAACCTTTATAGATTAGAAGGTATTATAAAACAATTACTCAAAGATAGAGTTATTACAGTTTCATTAAAGGCGTTAGGTTTTGTAATAGTATCGTTTGAACATTCAAAATCGACAAGTAACTCATATGAATAATTTTGTGATATAATTATTCTTAGGTACAGCAGGTGATTGCTTAAATTTTTAAGAGGAAAGTCCGGGCTACTATGAGGCAGGGTTTCGTTTAACAAACGACCAAGGTAACTTGAGGGATAGTGCAACAGAGAGAAGACCGCCTGTTAGCAGGTAAGGGTGAAAGGGTGGTGTAAGAGACCACCAGATCTTAGAGCAATCTAAGATGCTATGTAAACCCAACCCAGTAGCAAGAAGAGATGGTTGAAGCCTCATAATATTACTCTTCGCTAAAGATTTTTGGTGACAAAAATTTTAGATAAATAATCACCCAACGACAGAATCCGGCTTATCGCTGTACCTAACTCTTAAAAAGTCTTAGACTAAATTGGGTAGAAATAAGTACTATATTAATAAAGAACTTTTTGATTTATTGAAAAAAAGTATTAATGAGTAAAAAGATGAAAAAATTACCCATATTATAAATAAAATACCAAAAGAATTACACCAAAGATTATTCTATATATACCAAAACTCACAAAAGTAAATTTTTCTAAAAATTTGATAAAAAACTTCATAGTAAAGTATGCTACTACAAATGATACTACAAATCCTATAATCAAAGTCAATAGACCATCTTTGGAAAATTCATCATAGTGTTTTAATAGATCATACCCACTAGTTGCAAGCATTACTGGAATTGCCAAAAGAAATGAAAACTCAGCTGCTGCTTTTCTTGAAAATCCTAATATAAGTGCACCAACTATTGTTGATCCTGCCCTACTGGTTCCTGGAATTAGTGCAAACATTTGTGCAAATCCTATCCACCAAGCCTGTTTGTAGGTTATTTTTTCTATATCATGTAGCTTTTTGTTATCCTCTTTATAAAAATACTCCAATATCAAAAATATAATTCCACCAATTATAAACATATAAGCAACTACATAAGTTGTAAAGGCTTCTTTGATAATATCTTTAAATATAAATCCAACAATAGCCAAAGGCAAAAATGCTATAAAAACTTTTATCCATAAATCTGACTTTGAGAGGGTGAATTTATCTTTATAATTAAAAACAACTGCTAAAATTGCCGCAAGTTGGATAATTACCATAAAAGCTTTATTTTCAGCATTTTCATCCATACCAAGCCAATTAGCAACTACTATCATATGTCCAGTTGAAGATATAGGCAAAAACTCTGTAACTCCCTCAACAATTCCAAGTATAATTGATTGAAAAATATCCACCACTACTCCTTAATTTGTAAGCATTATACTCTTAAGAGCTTTTTGTCTAGTTTTAAAATCTGGTAAAAACTTTTCAACAAATGTCCAAAACTCTTTTGAGTGATTTTTGTGTTTTATATGAGCTAATTCATGAACTATAACATATTCGATTGAACTAATTGGAAGTTTTAGTAGTTGGATATTTAGAGATATTCTATTATTGTGACTACAGCTCCCCCATCTAGTTTTGTTATTTCTAAATCCTACATGATTAGGGTATAAATTCATAATAGCACACCATTTATCAACAAGAGGTAGTATTATATTTTTTGCATTTTCTTTTGAGATTAACTTTTTCATATCATGTAGGCAAGGTTTACCTAGATACAGTTTATGGTTTTGATTTTTATAAATGGCCTGTTTTTTAAGTATCCAAGGTGCTTTTTGTTTTACAAAATTTTTGATAACTTTTTGAGTAATGAATTGGTTTGCTTTTACTACAACTTTACCATTTTCTTGTATGGTTATATAGGTATGTTTTAGGTTTGGTTTTTTTATGAGAGTAAAATTAATTGTTTGTAAGTTATAGGTAATTGTTAAATTCATTGGGCATATTATACCCAATGAAATTTAGTTTTTGACTTTCTGTTTCTCTTTTTTAGTTTTTTGTGCTGTCTTTTTTTTGACTTTGGTTTTTGTGCTTTTTTTACTATTTTTGTCAGTTTTTTTAACTTTTTGTTTAGTTTTTTTTGAGTCTTTTTGTTTTGTAGTTTTGTTAGCTTTCTTTTTTACACTTTTGGGACTTTTATTTTTGATACCTTTTTTGGCATTATTTACAATCTCTTTACCAATTCCCGGTACATTTTTTAAATCATCTGCACTTTTGATTTTATGCTTTTTTCTATATTTTATAATTGCTGCTGCTTTTTTCTCTCCTATTCCTTTGATTTGCATCAATTCATCTTTAGAAGCGGTTTGAAAATTTAAAGCAAAAAGTGAAACAACACTGATAATAAACATGAGAAATAGTTTTTTCATTGCTAATCCTTTAAAAGGTTTGAATAAAAGTAATTATATATTAAAAAAGTGAAATTATTGTGAATTTGTTATCAAGGGCACAAAGACAAATCCAGGAAACTCTTGCACTTTTATTTCATCATTTGTGGTTTTGATAAATTTAAAGATAGAATTTTTTATAGGTATTACAAGAGTACCTCCTGTTTTTAACTGTTTAAATAGCTCATTTGGTACTTTATCGGCACTGGCTGAGACTAAAATTTTATCAAAAGTCTCTCCTGTAATTCCTAATTGTTGATCTGCTTTTTGGATTTTACAATTTTTTAAAAATTTAAATTTTGATAAATTATAAGATCCTTTTTTAACCAATTCATCAACTCTCTCAACTCCTATTACACTGCCACTATCACCTACTATTTGACAAAGTAGTGCTGTAGTCCAACCTGAACCAGAACCGATATCTAGTACTTTATCACCAACATTTGGATTTAGTAATTCAAGCATAAAAGCAACAGTTGATGGTTGTGATATGGTTTGATCTTTTCCTATTGGAAGAGGAGCGTCTATGTAAGTTTTATCTAAGTGCTCTTTTGGAATAAAATATTTTCTATCTATAATTTTAAAAGCATCAATAATCTTAGGTGATTTTAATACCCCTGAAAAAATCATAGACTCTATTAGTTCATTTAAACTATTCATAAAATGCTACACTTACATATCCAACTACTTTTGATTTATCGCCACTTGCATCAGCACTCGTTCGATAATCTAGTAGTTTTGGTTTTAAATTTAAATTTTTTGCAACCAAAAGAAGAGCTTCAACTCCTATTTTACCACAAGCTTCACAACCTTGATGAAGTTCTTGGGGATTTAGGTTTGTTATAGCTTCCATACATATACTATCAAGGGTATTTGCTTTTTGTAGATCATAATAGTGACTAAGATCTGTACTAATTACTACTGATATATCTGGATCTTTTAAAAGATAATCTATAATTTTGGATAAGTGTGTAGGATCCTCTTTGCCATAAACCATCTCTATAACAGAGCTATTTGGAAGATAAAATTTTATAAATGGCATTTGTACTTCAGTGCTATGTTCATGATGAGCTTCAGGGATAAAGTTTAGAGCAAATTTATCCTCTAAATCATGTAGCAAGGTTTGATCTATATTTAAAGTACCAAATGGTGTATCATATAACTCTTTATCACAAATACTAACACCATTTAGATAGACTCTATGGCTAGGTCCAATTACAACTATTGTTTTTGGATTTGAATTTTTTAAAAGTCTATAAGCTATGTTTGCACTAAATCCAGAATATATATAACCAGCATGTGGAGCTATGATAGCTCTTGGAGTTGAGTTTAAAAGAGTTGTATCTTTTATATGTTGATCTATTATACTGTTAAAATGTTCAAACATAGACTCAATCTCATAAGAGCTAGATGGATAGAATGTTCCAGATACTGCACTCTCTCTTGTACTCATTTCCAAACTCCTTCTATTTTTCTTTTACATTTTGGACAGTGTCCATCTTTTAATTTATTTATACTAACTTCGTATCTTGTTCTATCTATTAAAAGTTCATTACATTGTGGACAAAATGTATCATTATTGACTGCTACATTTCCCATATATACATAATACAATCCAGCTTTTTTAGCGATATTGTAGGCTCTTGTTAGAGTGTTAATAGATGTAGAGTTGTGATTTTGCATTTTAAAATCTGGATGAAAAGCACTCAAGTGCCACGGTACATGATATCCTAACTCTTTTGTAATAAACTCTGCCATATTGGTTAATTCTTTTTCACTATCATTTTCACCTTCAATTAAGAGTGTAGTAACTTCAACCCAAATATTTTCATCAACCATTCTTTTTAGTGTATCTTTTACGCCCTCTAAATCACCTTTTAAAACTTTTTTATAATACTCTTGATTCCAACTTTTTAAATCTATATTTGCCCCATCTAGCCAACTTGACATATCTTTTATAATTTGAGGAGATTCAAAACCATTGCTTACAAAGATGTTTTTTATACCTTTTTGTTTAGCAATAACTCCTATATCTTTTGCATATGGATAAAATATAGTTGGTTCATTGTATGTATAAGCTATTGTTTTGGAGTTATGTTTCAAAGCTAAATCTAACATTTGTTTGGGAGTGATTTTAATATTTTTATTTATATTTGCTGTTTGTGAAATATTCCAATTTTGACAAAATGGACATTTAAAATTACACCCCACTGTACCAAATGATAGTGCAGTAGTATTTGGTAAAAAGTGATATAGTGGTTTTTTTTCAATTGGATCAACATTTAAAGCACTTGGATGATTATATACTAAGTTTTCTAAAGTGTTATTTGTGTTTTTATTTACACCACAAACCCCTACTTGATCTTTTTTTAATTGACAATAGTGGCGACAAAGCAGACATTTGATCTTATCTTTGTCTGGTATCTCTTCATAATAGTACATGATAACTCCACCTTTAGTCTATATAGACTCAACTTTCTTTAATGGCATTATATCATATTTTAAAATATTTCATACTTTAATAAGTTTAATATCATCTGAATATAGATAGAGTAAATAAGCTTCAGTTGGTTTTTGGGTAATTTTTTTGATAGCTTTTTTATAACTAAGCACCTGTTTTGTGTGTTCATCTTGCTCTTTTATTGAGCTTTTATAATCGATTATTATCATGTAGTCATCTTTTTGAATTAATAGATCTATAACTTTCAGTTCACCATCAAATGATATGGGTTGCTCTTTAAACACTTTTCCATCTATAAGATTTAAAAACTTAGAGTGTGATAGTAGATTTGCAACTCTTTTTTTGATCTCATCAGCTTGATTTTGTTCAAGCAGCATTTCAAATCTATTTTTCATACTCCAATAAGCTTCATCTATATAGTTTATATCAAACTCTTTTATAACTTCAAGCATATAGTGCATAGCTAAGCCAAAATTTATAGCTTGTATGTTTTGTTGGGTTTCTTTTGTATTTGTGATTGTGTTTTCTTGCAAACCTAAGATAATTGGTTCATACTCGATACTCTGTTTTTTGG
Organism: Campylobacterales bacterium; assembly: GCA_027081145.1. Lineage (GTDB taxonomy): Bacteria > Campylobacterota > Campylobacteria > Campylobacterales > QNZT01 > JALWLB01. Next base: position 1,585 of record JALWLB010000071.1, on the reverse strand, counting down.
TTTTTGGTTTTTGGTTTTTGTCTATTTTGATCTTTCCTAATGTTAAAGGTTTTAAATTTAAATTTTCAAAAGATGAGTTTTTACTTTTTTGACAAATTATCAAAGACTCTTTAGCCCTAGTAAATGCAACATATTGAACATTTAATTCATCTTCTTTTGATAACTGTTTTTGTCTATTTAGTGCTTGTTGATAGTTTGGATCAAAATTTTCTCTTGCTTTAAATCTTAGATATAGATCTTTTAATTCGATATTATCATAATAAAAAATCATTGTTGATTTATCTGAGTTTTTTTGTTTAAATCTATCAACAACTACTACATGATTAAACTCTAAACCTTTTGATTTGTGAATTGTGAGTATTTTGATACCTTGAGACTTTTTTGGTGGTGTATTTGTATTTAACTTATCACACTCAAATAAAAACTCTTCGATATTTTCATAATTTGATAAGAGTTGCAAAAATTGTAAAATATTTAAATCATTATCAAATAGTTTAAAATATTCTATAATATCTTTGACCAACTCAATTAATGGTTTATTTATATCAAAAGAGGATATATCTATATTTTTATCCCAGCTAAATCCAATTTGTGTTAAAAAATTTATTTTGTATAGTTGATCTTTAAAGTATAAGAATTTTAAAAGATCAATTATAGCTGATACTTTAGGGTAGTGTATAAGTTTTGATGTTGTCTCTGTAGTGATTTTTAGATTGGGTCTTTGTTCTAAAAGTGCCTCTTCTATTATAAATGCATCACTATTTGTGTAACAAAGTATTGCTATATCATCTTCATTTATATTTAGATCTAACAGTTCAAAAACATTACAAACTACAAGATCTAGCAACTCATCATCTATACAAACTTTGACAAACCCTTCTTTGTTTTTATCATTAGAGATTTGGTTTTTATAATTTGGTATTATATTTTCAAAACATCTATTTACAAAAGATACTATATTCTCTTTACTTCGATAATTGGTTGAAAGAGAGTCTATTTTTACATGATATCTATCTTTGACATGATAAAATAGCTCTTTTGCTCCTCCTCTAAAGCGATAGATTGACTGTTTTACATCACCTACATAAAAAAAAGTTTTAAACTCTTTGACTCCAACACCAGCAGTTATCTCATCCAAAATAGGCTCTAAAATTTTATACTGGATTACACTTGTATCTTGAAATTCATCAATGAGTATATGATCTATTTTTGAATCTAGTCTAAAATATAAAAAATCATTATCTATTTTCTCTCTTAATAGCTCATGTACATAGTTTGAAATATCGTTAAACTCTAAAATATTACTACTAATATTTTCACTCTTTTTTGCTTCTAAATAGATATCAAATAGTTCAAACAGCTCTTTTTTATAATAGCTCTCTTTTGATATAAAATAGATTTTAAAAAGGTTTTTAAGCTCTAAAAATATCTCATCCATTTGTGGAGTGAAATATTTTTTAAAATATCTATACTCTTGCAAACTATTTTTTTCAAACCATCCCTTTTTTGCAAGTTCATCTATATCATTAAAATTTAGAGCATTGATAGCTGTTTTTGATAAATTTTCATTTATAAGCAGTAACTC
>JALWLB010000070.1 GCA_027081145.1 Campylobacterales bacterium | reverse complement strand
ATCCAAGCGGTGATCCAAGCGGTGATCCAAGCGGTGATCCAAGCGGTGATCCAAGCGGTGATCCAAGCGGTGATCCAAGCGGTGATCCAAGCGGTGATCCAAGCGGTGATCCAAGCGGTGATCCAAGTGGTGATCCAAGTGGTGATCCAAGTGGTGATCCAAGTGGACAAGGAAACAATAATTAACTTTCTAAAGGGCAGAGTAACTAACTCTGCCTTAATATTAATAATCCTTTTCTAAAATTGATTAATTTAGTAACAAAAGGTAATATTTATAATATTTTTTATCAATTTAGTTAATTTTATATAACCAAAACCTCCTTTATTTGATATAATTTTTACAATATCAAAAAGACAAGGAGATCTCACTTGCAAAAAATATTATATATTTCATTAGCCATTTTACTAACAGTTTTGTTCACAAGTTGTGAGACAACTTCAGACTCAAAAACTATTATTAATCCAAAAGAAGCCTCTAACTTACAAAACTCTAATTTTAACTTAAGAGCAAGTAGCGTGTATGAAGCATACATAAGCGTCAATAAAACACTTGTCGGTATTGGTGATACAGTTGAATTTAAAGCTATGGTTCCAACAACTTTTGAAATATACCAAAATGGCAGATTAGTTACTGTTCCTTTAGTTGTAAAAACTTATACATGGGAAGATGGTGATGGAAATATTATCTCAAACGCCAAAGATTTCAACTATACTTTTAATGATGTTGGAAGCTTTGAAGTCTCATTGGTTGTTGATTATGAGCAGTATAGAAAAAATGATCTAGATAGAATAATTATCACCGTAGGCAATGTATTGCATCAAAACACCAATAAAGTTTACAAAACAGGACAAAGCAAATGTTATGATTATGATACTTATCAAGAAGAGACTTGTACACAAAAACATAGAGGTCAAGATGGGTATTATCAAAGTGGTTTAGATAGAAGTTATAGTAAAAATGGCTCAGTGGTTATAGATAACTCTACTGGATTGACATGGCAAGATAATGCCGATTCAAAAAATCTTAGACTAAATTGGAGTGAAGCTGTTGAGTATTGTCAAAATCTATCTCTTGGTGGTTATAATGATTGGAGAATTCCAACAAGAGAAGAGCTTGTTTTATTGGTCAATTACGGAAAATTATATCCTGCGATAGACAATGCTTTTTACAATACTGCATCATATCTCTACTGGTCATCAGGACAAGTAGCATACAACAACTACTCAAGAGCATCTCAATGGGTTTTATTTGCTGGATATGGTATAGGTGGATTTTTAGAAGAGAAAAATAATTACATTAATGTAAGATGTGTAAGATAATAGGAGTTAAAATTGAAAAAAATATTTTTATGTTTAATCTGTCTCAATCTATCTGTTTTTGCCGATTTTATCAGAAGTTCTAATAACACTGTATTTGATACAGAAACAAATTTAGAGTGGCAAGATAGCCGTCTATCCAGTTTGAGTTGGAAAGATGCGATAGATTATTGCAATAATTTATCATTAGCCGGAGGCAATTGGAGATTGCCAAATATAAATGAACTCCAATCACTATATTTGCACAACAAGTTTAATCAATATAAAGCTGTCTTTCAATCAAAAGGGCGAATATTTCATAACTTTTGGTCATCTACAACTGCCATATATTTTAAAGATTATTATGGTAAAAAATATACAGATTATGCGTATATATCTGGTGGTAGTAGATTTATAGTGATGGATGTCTCTTATAAAAAAAATAGAGAATTTGTTCGATGTGTTAGAGGAACTCCTCAGTAAAATTATATATATCATTTGATATCATGTAGCCAAATGGAAAAGTTTATTGTCAAATCACACCAGTTATCAAAAATAGTAAAGAGCTTAAATGCTATTAAGGCTCTTTTTGTTTCATCTTTGATAGTTGGTGAAGATGGGGTTGGCAAAAAAGCTTTAGCAAAATATATACTTCCAAACGCAATAGTAATAGATGGTAATTTAGATATTAAACAAATATCTCAAAACTTACAACAAAATGATGAAATCATCATTCATAATTTTGAAAAAATCACAAACTATGATCTGCTTAACTTTGAAAATAAAAGAGTCATAGCAACTATGTCATATATGCCAACAAATGAAAATATAATAAACCTATTTGGTTTTATATATAAAATCCCTCCTCTTCGAGATAGAAAAGAGGATGCCATAGAAATTGGAAAAATCTTTTTAGAAAAAGCAAAAGAGTCTTTAATGATAGATAAACAAATATCTATACATGATATACAAATAGATTTAAGCAAAAATAGTAAATCACTTCAAAAATCAATTCTCTCATATATATTATTAGAAAATTTGACCGCAAATAATATAGAAGATATCATGTATAAATATTTTTTAAAAAATTTAAATGGTAAAAATGAATACAAAGAGCATCTATATTTATACGAAAAACCACTTATACAAGCTGGTTTGAAAAAGTATGGTTCACAACTAAAACTAGCTGAAATTTTAGGTATCAATAGAAACACTTTAAGAAAAAAGGTAAGTGAACTTGGAATTGGTTGATTATAAATTTTTTTTAAACCATATCATATCACCAACTATTGTCTTTAATTCAAATTCAAAAATTTTATATCTAAACAACTCTGCTGAATTACTACTAGGCAGTGTTGATAAAAAAGAGATATTTGATATAGCTCTATCATATGCTCCAAAAAGTTTTGGTAGTAAAACTACAAGCGTAGAATTTTCTTTTAATCAATACCTATTTTACTCTATTACAGTCTCTTATCAAAATGAAGATGAAATAGGAATAACATTTTACCATAAGCAAATTATTAGAAAAAAATCAACAAAAGAGTTAGATCGATTTCGTTTAACTGATATAAATCTTTTATTGGATGCCTCTATATTTCAATTTCAAACAAATACCAATACAAAAGTTTCACTTTTAACAGATGTTGAACTTCCTCAAATCAAGCTTTTACAAAATGATTTCTCAAAAGTACTAAGACAAGTATTTAATTCATTTGCTTCTTCATCTACACTTGATATATCACTAAGAATCAAAGCTGGAGAATATACAATTATAAATGAAAAAAGATATCGTACACTTGAGCTTAAGATGTTATCTGATAAAAGAGAACAAATTTATGATAAACAAATAAGTGAATTTTCAAATAGTATTTATATTAACACTCTTTTAAATACAAAATCAGCTATTTTAATCATTCCCTTTATAACTGATTAAAATTTAAGCAACTATAGATAAAAATTATTTAACTTTTTTGTTATAATAGAGATAGTCTAAAAATTTTAAAAGGAGGAGTTATGGAAAGTCTATCTGATGTTTCCTATATACTAAATGGTTTCTTAATGCTATTTAGTGGTGTATTAGTTATGTGGATGGCGGCTGGATTTGCTATGCTTGAGGCTGGATTGGTAAGAAGTAAAAATGTTTCAACAATATTAGTTAAAAATGTTATGATTTTTGCTATTGCTTCAATTATGTACTATTATATTGGCTATAACCTCATGTATGTAGGTGATGGTGCTTTTATGGGTGGAGGCTTTGCTCTTAGTGGTGCAAGTACCGATTCTCACTCTTTGATGGCCGATTTTTTCTTTCAAGTAGTTTTTGTTGCAACTGCAGCATCAATTGTCTCTGGAACAGTAGCTGAGAGAATGAAACTATGGCCATTTTTAATATTTGTTGCTGTTTTAACAGGCTTTATATACCCAATTCAAGGACACTGGTCATGGGGTGGTTCAAACTTGGGTGGCTTTTTAGAAGGATTGTCTGATTTTGCCGGATCAACTATCGTTCACTCTGTTGGTGGATGGGCTGCACTAGCTGGTGCAATTTTATTGGGTGCTAGAAAAGGCAAGTATGATAAAGATGGTAGAGTAAGACCAATTCCAGGATCAAACATGCCACTTGCAACTTTAGGAACATTTATACTATGGATGGGTTGGTTTGGATTTAATGGTGGTTCACAACTTGCAATGGGTAGCAAAGATGATATAGATGCAATAGCCTCTATCATGGCTAGTACAAATATGGCTGCATCTGTCGGAGCTGTTACTACAGCAATTTTAACCAAAATTCTTTATAAAAAAGTTGATCTTACTATGGTGCTAAATGGTGCATTAGGTGGACTTGTTGCGGTTACTGCTGGACCAGATCTTGGTATGGGTGTTGCTGCTATTGATGGATTGGTTGCTGGTATATTAATAATTGTAGCTGTTTCAATGTTTGATAAATTAAAAATTGATGATCCAGTTGGTGCACTTTCGGTTCACCTTGTAAATGGTATTTGGGGAACCTTAGCAGTTGGTATATTCAATCCAGATGTATCATTACTTGCTCAAATTAAATTTATTATCGTTGTTGGTATATTTACCTTTACAGTTTCATTTATTTTATGGTATATTTTAAAATTGGTAATGGGTATTAGAATTAGTGAAGAGGTTGAATACAATGGTGAGGATATTGAAGAGACTGGCGTTGAAGCTTATCCTGAATTTAGTAAAAATATGAGTAAATAAAGGGGAGAGTTAAATGAGAAAAATTGAAGCAATAATCAAACCTTTCAAACTAGAAGATGTAAAAGATGCTTTGGTTGAGCTTGATATAACAGGTATGACTGTTAGCGAAGTTAAAGGTTATGGAAGACAACAAGGACATAGTGAGCTTTATCGTGGGGCTGAATATGTAGTTGAATTTATTCCAAAAGTCAAAGTTGAAGTGGTTGTTAGTGAACATAATGTTGAAAATGCAGTCAATGCTATAGCTGCAGCTGCAAAAACAGGTAAAATTGGTGATGGTAAGATCTTTGTAAGCTCAATTGAGCAAACTGTTCGTATAAGAACAGGCGAAACAGACGAAGAAGCTCTATAATAGAGTAATTGGTGTGAGTATAAATTTTATACTCACACTTTTTACATCCATACTCACACCTAAAACATGAACTACTGCATCATAACAACAGCTCTTTCAAACAAAACTTTAGCTAAGAGTATTGCCTCAACACTGCTTAAAAAAAATTTAGCAGCTTGTATTCAAATGTATCCTATAGAGAGCTTTTACAAATGGCAAGGAGAGATAGAAAACTCTAA
>JALWLB010000069.1 GCA_027081145.1 Campylobacterales bacterium | reverse complement strand
ACTTTAGAGAGGGGGAAACGCCTTGTCCCATTTCGAACCAAGAAGCTAAGACCCTCATCGCTGATAATACTGCACCTTACTGGTGTGGGAATGTAGGTCGTCGCCGGTTTGTGTATTTTTATCTCCTTCTTTTTTTATCTTGCTATAATATTACCAGTTTAAAAACTTAGGATAAAAATTGATAAAAAAGCTTATTACATTCTCTGTTGAAAAATCTATACTCAATCATATTTTTTTTCTTTTTTTTCTTATTCTTGGTATTTTTGCTTATAATAAAATTCCAAAAGAGATATTTCCTCCTTCTTCTTTAGATGCTATATCTATAACTGGTAGTTATAGTGGGGCTAGTTCTGATATTCTTGATAAAATGGTTGTTAAAAGTTTAGAAGATGATTTAAAAAATATAAGTGATATAAATAAGATAGAATCAATCATCAAAAGTGGTTTTTTTAGAATCAAGGCTGAGCTTAAAGAAGGTTCTGATGTTGATGAAGTGTTAAGTGATGTTAAAGATATAGTTACAAATATTAAGAGAGATTTACCAACTGATATGAATGAACCAAATGTAAAAATATCAAAACATTTTTTTCCATTGGTGACTATTGCAATTGCATCATATGAAGATAAAGAAAAACTTTTAGAAGTTGCAAGAGAGTTAAAAAGTGAACTATCATCTATTGGTGATTTAGCTGAAATTAGTATTAGAGGAGATGCTGATAAAGAGTTAGTTTTTTTATTAGAAGATAAAAAAATAGAAGCATTAGGATTAAATAGATCAGAAATCATCAACTCTATTTCATCGATCAGTTCTATTTTTCCAATAGGTATGATAAAAGAGAAAGGAAATCACCTTTTTTTAAGTACATATAGCGGTCTAAAAGAGCTAAAAGATATTAAAGAGACTATTATAGTATCTGGAGGTAAAAGATTTAAAATTGGTGATGTTGCAAAAGTTTCATATAATTTGAGTGATCCAACAGAGGTATCTCATTTTAATGCTATACCGAATATCTCTGTTAATATAAATAAAGCAAAAACAGGTAATGCTATAGCTTTGGTAAAACAGATAAAAAACATTTTAAAAAAATATGAACAAAAGTATAAAGAGTATAAATTTGATGTTTATACAGATACCTCTATATGGATTAAAAATCGTTTAAATACAGTTATATCAAATATCATTTTTGGTTTAATTTTGGTTACACTGTCGATCTATATATTTATAAATGGACGAATTGCTTTTGTGGTAGGAGTTGGGATCCCTACTAGTTTTTTTATTGGCTTAATAGCAACTCAAATGATGGGATATAGTCTAAATATGCTTTCTTTGTTGGGGGCATTGATAGCTCTTGGTATGCTTGTTGATGAAGCTATAGTAGTAGCTGAAAACATTTATAGACATTTAGAAAATGGTGATGATCCAAAAACAGCTGCTATAAATGGTGCAACTGAAATGTTTCCTGCAGTTTTAACAGCAACAGCTACTACAATATTTGCTTTTTTACCTCTTTTGATTATGAGTGGCGAGATGGGTATATTTATCAAAATATTACCTATTATGATATCTATTTTATTGCTTAGTTCACTATTTGAAGCATTCTATTTTTTACCTCTTCATGCTAAAGAAATTCTTAGAAAAAGAACAAAAGAAGAAAAAAGTGCTAAGTTTTGGAAATGGATTAAAGATAAATATACAAATGTATTAGCTTTTGTATTAAAATTTCGTTTTATTTCTTTGGGAGTGTTTTTGATCTTTACAATTGGTGGTACGATTATTATGTTAAAAAATAGTAAATTTCAACTTTTTCCTACATTTGATACTACTCAAATTTATGTTAGTGGTAAAGTAAATCATAATTATTCTATAAAAGATACTCAAAAACTAGTGACGGAAGTTGAAAAAGTTTTACTTTTAAAATTATCAAAAAGTGATGTATCTTCTATTACATCAGTTTCTGGTATGAAATTGGATGCAAAATTTAGACCTGAAATGTCTGAGAATTTTTTCCATATTTTTGTAAATTTACATGAAAGAGCACCTGAAAATTTTTTTAATAAATTTATAAATCCCCTACTCTCTCCAGAATATGATGATAGTGATATGATAAGAGAGAAATCTGCTCAAGAGATAGGAAAAATTATCGAAAAAATTACAGAAAAATTTACAAAAGATAAAAATTTTGAAGAGTTTAATGTAGTTGTTCCAGGAGCTGGAGTTGTTGAGAGTGATATAGAGATATCTTTTGTTGCAAGTGATAAACTAGCTAATGAAGCGATAGAAAAACTTGAAAAAAAGATGCAAAATATAGATGGGGTTTATAATATCACAAATGATATGATTGAAGGGCAAAAAGAGTTGAAATTAAAAATAAATAGCTATGGAGCAACTCTTGGGTTTAATGAAAAAATGATAAATAATACACTAAGAATGCTTTTTGCTAAAGCTGAAATATCTAAAATGTATTATAAAGGAGAATTAATAAAAATAAAATCCCAAGATAGCAAAAAAGATTATCTACAAACTCTTGAAAATTTATATATAAATGTACCAAACAGTTTTCAAAAAGTGAGACTTAGTGATATTGTAGATTTTATATATTTACCAAATTATACAAAAATACATAAAGAAGATGGCAAAAAAATATGGTCAGTTTATGGTTCACTTGATAAAAATAAAATTACTTCAGCAGAATTTTTAAAACAGATTGATTTGGTTTTACATGATATTGAAAAAGATGGGGTAGAGGTTATTATAAAAGGTGAAGAAAAAGAGAATCAAAAAATTCAAAAAGAGATGGCACAAGCTGCTATAATTGCTCTTTTTCTGATATTTTTAGCTCTTGTTTGGATGTTTGATTCTCTTTTGTTATCGGTGTTTGTTTTATCAGTTATTCCTCTTTCTATTTTTGGTGTATTGGTTGGACATATTATTATGGGTATGAATTTAACTATGCCTGGAATGCTTGGGATTGTTGGACTTAGTGGTGTTGTAGTCAATGATGGTATTATTATGATTGATTTCATAAAAAAAGCAAAAAATTATCAAGAATTCATCCAAAAAGCCACTATGAGGCTTAGACCAATTTTATTAACATCAGTTACTACTATTTTAGGACTTTCTACTCTTATATTTTTTGCAGCCGGTCAAGCTGTAATTTTACAGCCTATGGCTATATCATTAGGTTTTGGAATAGCTTGGGCAACAGTATTAAATCTTTTATTTTTGCCTCTTTTGTATTCAATAGTGAATGGTATAAAAAAATAGTCTAATCATCTATTAAAATTATTTGCTATTTGACCGATATGGTTTTAAATACCTAATGGGTATATTGCAAATAAGGAGTAATTGTCAATGTTTAGCATAAAACGAATAAGATCAAGTTATGAAGATATAGAAACCAACTCTAATATAATTGATAGTTTAAAAAGTGAAAATCAGCGGCTAAAAGATGAAATAGCTCAACTTAAAAGTGCTCTTTCTTATAAAAATGATAATAATAGTGAAGAGGAAAAAGTAAAAATTAGAGAAGAGTTGTTGCAAACTCTTATAGAAAGCTATGAAGATGGTGTAAATTTTTTACAAAATACGATTGAAAGAAATCTAATTTTACTCAACGATATTAATCAATTAAATAATAAAACATTATCAAGAGTTAATGATGTTGAAAATCAAACTGAAACTATTGGTAACTCAGTTGAGAATATTCAGCAATATACTGAACAATTAAAAGATGACTCAACTACTCTTAATAATTCTGTACAATCTATTAATGAAATTATAAATCTAATTAAAGATATTTCTGATCAAACAAATTTGTTGGCGTTAAATGCAGCTATAGAAGCTGCAAGAGCAGGAGAGCATGGAAGAGGATTTGCTGTTGTTGCCGATGAAGTTAGAAAGTTGGCTGAGAGAACACAAAAGGCAACACAAGAGGTAGAGATCAATATAAGCAGTCTAAAACAAAATTCAAATACTATGATAGCAATAAGTGAAACTTTTAGTAAAGAGTCTGTAAAAATTATGGAAATTTTATCGCTTTTTAAAGAAAATGTACATTATCTTCAACAAAATACTACTCAAATAACTTCAGATACAGCTAGTGTAACTGATGAAATTCAAGTAAGTAATGGAAAGATAGATCATATCAATTTAAAATTAGTAGGCTACAAAGCAGCATTAAAAGGTGAAAAAATAGAGATTGCTGATGAAAATAGTTGTAGATTTGGTAAATGGTTTCGCGATATACAAAAGACAAAATTTAATAATAAACAATCAGTAATTAATGAAATTTCAAAAGAGCACAATAATGTTCATCAAAGTCTTGCAAAAGCAATAGATAGTTTTACTAAAAACTCTATACAAGATCAAAAAAGAGGGTTAGAGCTTTTTAAAAGTGTAGAGCATTCAAGTAAAGTTGGATTTGAAAAACTTCTTGAAGCAATTATTGATATACAATCATAATAATATTGTGGAGTGTATAGTGGGTATGAATAATTTATATAGCATATCTTCACGCTCCAAATTAAGGCTTTCTAACTACCTCTATATTTGCAGTTGCTTTTAATTTACTAAAATATTCAGCCATAATAGCTTTTTCTTTTTCATTCATAACTCTTGCAAATACATCTTGTTTTGCACTCTCAAAAGGGAGCAACTTTTTATCGATCTTTTTTTTGATAAAAAGTAGTGCATATTCGTTATTTGCACTCATTATCGGAGAAAAACTACCCTCTTTGATATTTTTTAATACAAATAATAAATTTGGATGCATTGAGCTTGTTGGGACTACTTTAGGAGTTGTTTTGATGCCATCTATTTTAGATAAAGGGGATTTTACTAAAGTCTCTAATGCTCGTCTTGATGTTGAAGTATATTCGATCAAATCTATCTCTTTTGGAACATAAAAAAGCTCTTTATGTCTATTATAGTAGTTTTTCAACTCCTCTTCATCAGGTTGTTTAATTTTTTTAGAGACAATGCTCTTGTAAAGTTTCTCTTTTTTTAAACTATTTTTTATCTGCTCTTTAACACTATCTATATCTTTACCATCTTCTATTATCAACTTTTCAAAATCTCTCAAACTAATACCATTGCTTCTAGCTAAATTC
>JALWLB010000068.1 GCA_027081145.1 Campylobacterales bacterium | reverse complement strand
CTCAAAGCTCTTTATACTCAATCTAAACTTAGTAAAGCTGAGAAAATTGCACCTAATGCTACTTCAGGTGCACAAGGATATTATGTAAATGCTGCTTATGATATAGGTGGTGTAGTAGGAGTTAATTATAAAATTCCACTTTTTGCACAGTATGAAAATTATAATTTAGCTTCTTCAAAAGCTGATGGAAGTAGCACTAAAGCTACCAATAAATACAATATTGGTTTTAATTTTCTCCCAACTGATCAAACCATTTTAAAGTTTGATTATGAGATAAAAGATGACAAAAATAAGAGTAAAAAAGATAAAACTATCGCTGTATCATTTGGTTTTCTATTTTAAAGGTACTAATTATGAAGTGGATAATCATACTAATCTTAACTTTTTTGTCAGCTTTAGCAAAACAGAGTGTAGTAAATGTAGAGTCTATTATCAAAGAAAATTATAAAGATAGTGTAACTGTACAAAGAGGTAAGATTATTCTTTCTAAAGATGAACTTTTAAAGGTTAAAAAAATAGCAAAACTTCCTGTAAAATCTAAACTTTATAGGTACTATGAAGTTAAAAAAAGAGATGAGATCGTAGCATATGCAATTTTGATAAGCCAAAAAGTGCGTACTAAAAAGGCTACAGTTTTATATTTTATAGAAGATGAGAGCATAAAATTTATAGAGATTTTAGCCTTTTTAGAGCCTCATGAGTATATTCCAAAAGAGACTTGGATGAAACAGTTTGATGATAAAAATATAACAGATACTTTTAAAGTTGGTAAAGATATACCAACCATTAGTGGAGCAACACTTTCAGCAAGAACTATAACAGATAGTGCAAGATTGGCAATAGCTATTTATAAAATAAAGTTAAAATGAAGTTTTTAGCAACAAAAAGTTTAAAAGAGAATCCATTTTTAAAAAATCTTCTTGCGGGATTGATGATTTTTATAATACTTTTTTTGGTTTTAGATGTTGTTCTTTATAGTGAGCAAATTGGATTTAGATTTGAAGATGCTAAAAACAGAATTCTTGGAAATGAAGAGGAGTTTATAGAGCCGATACTTTTTGATTCACTACTTATTATGATACACTCTAATCTATTTTTTTCAATGCTTATACTCTTGATTTTGAGTGCTGTTTGGATTAGAGTATCGAAACTCAATACTTTGTCAAAGTGGATTTTGCATCTGCTTTTTTTGATGGCTATTTTTTCAAATATATTTTTGTTGATTGGATATTTTTATATCTCTTTTGGGGTTGAGATTTGGATTGTATTGTTTTGGAGTTGGCATTTTATAGCAATTTTTATGGCAATTTATACCATATATAGGGTATATCAAGATGGATAAGAGATTTAAAATAGTTATCAACTACTCTTTGGTATTTGCCAATTTGATATTTTTTAGTGGTATATGGCTTTTTATTTTAAGTCAAGAAAAGCAAATAGAAAAAGAGAGTGCTTTAGCTATATTAGAAGTTATAGTACCTCACCTATTGGCAATGAGCATAGTGGTTTTTATTTTGTGTCACTTTTTATTGTTTATAGAAGATTTTAATAAAAATAGAGCACTAAAATTTTCTCTTTTTTTGTATCTTTTAGTGCTTTTAGAAAATATATTTGATTTTAAAATCTATATACTGTTTATGATGGGTGCTAGTTTTATTTGGTTATCTTATAAATTACTAAGTATTGAGTACTTGACAAACAATAGAAAATAGTATATACCAAAAGAGTTATTCTTAACAAAGGTGACATGTACTAACCAACACTTAATCTGATACTTTTAAGTTCCTTTTAAGATTCATTTGCTAATCTTTCAATATTTCTATGGTTTTCAAGAACCCTTTTTCCATGTATAATTGCTACAAATAAAATTGTATTATCATAAACTTTATAAATTAGCCGATAATTATAAACAAATATTTCACGAATTGTCACATCATTAAATTCAGGAACTATACGACCTAATTCTGAAAATTTTTGGAGTATTTCTGTTTTTTCAAAAAATTTTTCAACTACTACTTTTGCATAAGTAGGAGAACTCTTTTCAATGTAAGTAGCAATAGAGTCTATATCTTCAAGAGCTTCTTGCGATCACTCTCTATTTTGAAAGCCATTTAGTCATTATCTGTTTTGCATCTTGATGAGAAGATACTTCACCATTTTCAGCACGATTTATGCCATTTTTAATTTTTTCAACAACACCAAGATGGTATTGAATATCTTCATAAGTACAGTTATCAGGAAGTTTTTGAATCATCTCTTGTACTTCTTGTCTAATTGCTATCATATTTCTAGGTAAAAGGCAAACCCTGACCCCATTTGGTTGGGATAAAAAAACCTCAAACTCCAAAGCGGAGTTTGAGGCTAGAAAATTTTTAAAAAACTCAGATTAGAATTTATATTTTGCTTCGAATCTAAACATATCAGTTTTAGTTCCATCTACATCCAGATTCGAATAGAAAGTTAGAAACCTCATATTTTTACTCATGTTATATATAAGAGATCCCATAATTTCAGCAGCATCTTTACCTTTACCTGCAGCATCACTAGCTGTAACATACTCAACTTGACCACTAATAGTGTCAGTTATTGGCGAAGAAGCAGCAACATATATAGCCTTTGTATCACCAGCTAAAGTTGAAAGATCAACTTGACCTTGACCATCTACACCAGTTGAAAAGTTTGCAGTTGCATCACCATCACCAAATACTATATCACCACCATCAGCACCATTAACTGCATAAGCTGCTGTTAAATTAATACCACTTATACCAACTGTAGCACCAGCCCTAGCTTGTTTTTGAGTATTTAAGCCAAGATCACCTTTATCAAGTGAAGTATAAGCAGCAAATGGAGTTAATTTAACACTATCTAAATCAAATGAGCCATCTAGTAAAACTGAAAAACCATTTACTTTTTTATCGCCACCACCAGTAATATTGTTATCAACATTTACATTCACATACCATGCTTGAGCATTTATACCAGCAAATGAACCGATAGCTCCAACTTCATATATATCAGATCCTTGTGTTTGAATATTTGCAGTAGCTCCTACTTTAGCATTGGTAGCTGTAAATGCACCAGCAGCTAAAGTAACTGGACCTGCATTATATAGACCTACTACACCTGTACCTCTATGATCTTGATCGCCACCTGTTGCACCATTATCTGTAAATGGCCCAGGAATTGGTTGGCGACCTACTTGAAGTGTTAAATTTTCAACTCCACTAAATACACCATAAACATCAGCTAACCAAAATGTTGGGGCACCTTTAGCTTCAGTACCAGTAGCACCTTGACCATTTAGTGTCGCACTTGTAAGAATTTTTGTTTTTAGTGTTAAAGCTTCATTGATAGGTACATTAACTTTAAAAGCACCTTTATACCAATGTTGATCTACCTCATTGGTTTTATCGGTTAATCTATATCTAACAAAACCATTGATTGTAGCACCTTGAATCGCTTCTGTTAGCGAACTAGCACTTGCAACTGTTGTAAGTCCTGTTACTGCAACTATTGCAGCTAAACTTAATTTTCCTAATTTCATTCTTTCTCCTTAAAATTTTGAAAGTATGAAAATTATACACAAAATAATAAAAAAAAACAATAAGATTTTACTTAAGATTTAAAATAATGTTATAAATTATGCAATTTATTATAAAAAAACTTAGAAATTTTAGTTTTTTTAACCTTTTTAGAAAAATTCTCATAGCAAGGAGGGGAGTAAACCACCTTGCTACAAAAAAGGAGTGTTGAATGAATTTATTTACAGTGTAAGTTTAAAACATTTTAGTAAATAGAGAGTAAATAGCTCTAAAAAAGATCTATTTTTTCTTCGATTGGAGGTTTAATTTTGCGATTTTTTCTTGATAGTGTTCTTTTTTTTAGTTTTTGTTTTATTGGTTTTGGCTGAATTTGGACTTTTTCTTTTTCATCTCTCTGGCTTTGGGTTTTTGTAAGTGATATCATGTAGTTACCCTCTATCAAAACTTTAAGCAAAGTTTTTTTATCAAAATCCAATCTATTTTTATGAAAAAATACTATTATCTGTTTATTTATATCTTCAAAAGTAAACATATACAACTTTGCATCTTTCAAATAAGAGCTATCTATAATATATCCTGTTGTTGCGATTTTTCTAATTGTTGGACTAAGCTCTTTTGGCTGAGAGCTAAGTTGTTCTTTATTTTCTATTCTAATATCCTTTTTGCTACAACCTATCATAGTTAGTATCAATACCACATACAAAAAAAACTTATTCATCAAAAATTAAAAATTGATATAATAGATAATTCTAAAATCATCTCTATCTGCTACGCCAGAATTTTTCGTCTGATCTTTTAAAGAGTATCTGATTCTAAATTTTGAGTAATTATTTATATTGTACTTAAAATCCAAATTGGTTTCAGTATAATCATCTATAACATATCCTTTATCTGGAGATATGTTTACATATGCTACACGAAAGCTTAAATCTCTTATAGGTTTTATCATCACTTGTGCACCAAATGATAAGCTTGGTTCATACTCTTTATAACCTTGTTGATAATCTGAATAGATCGGACCTGAACGAACTGCTTTGAAATTATTGTTTGATATTTGATTGCTTAATATACTAAGATCAAACATACCAACAGTTGTACCAACTCTTGCACCATACATCAAGGAGCTTTTCTCATTTACATAACTATTACTACCTATTTGCATTTTGATATAGCTATTTACTCCAATATTTTCAAGATTGTATTTCAAATCTGCATACTTATAATCTTTGATTTTTATATCACCACCTGTTTGGTTTTGATCTGATATGGCTTTTACAAATTGTGCTCTTAGTGTTAAATTGTCTATACTTTTGTTTTTAATATAAATATAGGCTAATCCATCTTTACCCCAATTGGCATTAAAATCTAAAAATTTATTCTCTTTAGATCCAAACCCTGAATAAGCTTGTACATAACCTAGCTCAACTGCAGTATCTGGTAAATCTCGGTTTTTCAAAACTACTGCCTCATAAACAGATGGTAATATTCTAAGATCATGCTGTTGAATTAGTGGAGTTGATAACTGTTGTCGCCCTAAAATGACTGATGTGTTTTTAAGAGTATATTTTAAATAAGCCTCTCCCAAAAGAGATA
>JALWLB010000067.1 GCA_027081145.1 Campylobacterales bacterium | reverse complement strand
GCTTCAAACTCACTCTTAATAGCATCTAAAACATACTCTAGTGAGATACTAAAAAATCCTTTTGGATCCATTTTTTGATTTATTGTTACAAAAGAGATTTCTTTACCATATTTTTTCTTGAGTCTGTTTTTTATTTTGTAAAAGTTAGATATCTCATCTACTAGTATATTTTTGATTTCTGGTTTTGAAGCTATAAAAACTTTTCCTTGTGCAAATGGCTCTAGCTTGTTTTTTGTTAAACCTCTATTTTTTGCTACATCTTCTAAAAAGTTTTTATATATTGGCAAAAGAAGATTCTCTTTTATATAAGCTTTTCTTTTTTCATCCATCTTAGTTAAAAATGAGAACGGTTGTTTAAACTCTCCTGCTGTTAGAGTCTCCTCTTTTATTCCAACTTTTTTTGCAAGTTCACTTGCATTATAGTGAGGCATTATGACTCCGATTGATCCTATGATTGCATTTTTATTTGCTATTATTGGTTTGATTGCTGAGGCGACATAGTATCCTCCACTTGCTGCCATCTCATCTATATACATAGTTATAGGAAGGCTCTTTTGTGTCTCTTGTAGATATTTTGCTATCTCTTGTGAAGCTGCTGGTGATCCTCCAGGAGAGTTTAGTTTGATTATCAACTCTTTAAAAGATTTATCCTCTTTTGTTTGTTCAATTGCTTTATAAATATCTTCTGATAGCTCTGATGTAATTGGCTCATTTATATCTAAAATCGCAATTTTTGTTTCACTATTTTGGAGTGATTTAAACTCATAACCCATAAATTTTAATACAAAATACCCAACCAATACAATCTCTGCTATCAAGAGAATTATAATCATGTAGGTTTTGATTTTACCTATAAAAATATCACCTTTTAATTTTATAATTTCTAAATTCTCTTTTTGCATAGTGCTCCTTTATTTTTGAGTAAGTATTACACCACACTCTACATGATTGGTGTAAGCAAATTGATCAAAGATCGCAAATTGTACTATTTTAAACTTATCTTTTAAAATCTCTAAATCCCTTTTTAATGTTTTTGGGTTACATGATATGTATATGATGTTTTTGAACTCTTTTA
Source organism: Campylobacterales bacterium (assembly GCA_027081145.1). Taxonomy (GTDB): domain Bacteria; phylum Campylobacterota; class Campylobacteria; order Campylobacterales; family QNZT01; genus JALWLB01. The sequence continues at coordinate 4,093 of JALWLB010000067.1, read as the reverse complement.
AAAATTTGAGTGTTTTTTCATCAACTCCAGCTCTTGGAGGATCGACAAATATATGAGAAAAATTATACTTTTTTAGATCAATATCTCTTAATCTTTTAAATACTCTTGTTTGCTGAAGTGCCTCTATCAACTCTTGGCTACTTAATCTAACAAACTCTATATTTGTGATATTGTTTAATTTAACATGCTCTTTTGCCAATTTTATAGAGCTTTTTGATATCTCTGTGGCTAAAACTTTTTTAAATTTTTTAGAAAGTGGTAGTGTAAAATTTCCATGCCCACAATAAAGCTCTAACAAATCGCTATCTAAATTTTTAATATTTTTACAAACCCACTTGATCATCTGTTGATTTACAAAAGCATTTGGTTGAATAAACGAGTTATCTTTTAAAAAATACTTATAAGAGATATTTTCGATTTTAAAAGATTCATCAATACTCTCTTTTGTGATAACTTTTTTGACTTTTTTACTTCTGCCAATGAGATCTATTTTTAATTTCGTAGCCAACTTTTCTGCCTCTTCTTGCCAAAGTTGATCTATTTTTTTGTGATAAATTAGAGTTATCAAGAGATTGTTTGTACTAGATGATAAGAACTCAACTGCAAAGAGTTTTCTTTTTAATTCACTATTTATTGAAAGCTCTTTTAAAAGTTTTGGCATGATTTTATATATCGCAGGTGAGGTTATCAAACACTCATCTATTTTTAATAATTTTTTATCAAATGAGTGCATCGCATAAAAGATTTTATCATCTTCGTGAAAAATTCTAAACTCGGCTCTATTTCTAAAATGGATCTCTTTTGATTTGATAATATCTAAGTTTTTAATTTTGAACTCATTTTTTATTGTTGTAGCTTTAAACTCTAACTGTTTAGCATAACTCATATCATGTAGTGTGCAACTTGCACACTTTTTAAAGTATCGACACTGCACTAATGAAAACTCGCTATCAAATTCCCTACAAGTAAATTCCACCCATCAACTAGCACAAAAATAAGCAACTTAAATGGCATAGAGATCATTACAGGTGGAAGCATCATCATACCCATACTCATCAAAACTGATGAGACCACCATATCGATTATCAAAAATGGCAAATACAATAAAAATCCTATCTGAAAAGCGGTTTTAAGTTCACTTATCATAAAGGCTGGAATTGCAACAGAGAGTGGGACATCTTGTAAATTTTGAGGATTTTGCATATTTCGTATTCTAAAAAATAGTGCCAAATCTTTCTCTCTAGTGTTTCTTATCATAAACTCTTTAAATGGAGCAACACCTCTTTCAAACGCCTCTTCATAAGAGATCTTTTTTTCGCTATAGGGTTTGATTGCGTCATTGTAAGCTTTTGTTCCAACTGGCTCCATTATAAAAAATGTCAAAACTAAAGCAAGTGAAACAAGTAGTTGATTTGGTGGCATCTGTTGAGTTCCAAGTGCTTGTCTTAAAAATGAAAATACCACAATCAATCTAACAAAACTTGTCATGACCAATATCAATGAAGGTGCTAAAACAAGTAGAGTTAAAATGATCAATATATTTAAAGAATTTACCAAATCAGCTGGTTCATTAGGAGCCGATAAAGATAGATCAATAGTAGGGATAACCGGCTGGGCACCAAATAGTGAGATCATGATAAAAGAGAGTAAAACTAAAGCTTTAATCGATCTAACTCCTAGAGGTTTTTATAAAAGAAGAGTATATCTCAACTCTTCTTATTATTTGTTAAATATATTTTATCTATGTTTATCTATTTGTCGAACAAGCACTAACACCTGGAGGAGTTGTTGGTTGGATTGATGCATTATCGGCTTTGCCTTCTTTGTTGATTTTTTCTATTGTATCCCATAACTTTTCACTAGCTTCTAAGTATCGTTTTGCACTTTGGCTATTTGGTTTATAAAATGTTATGGGTTTTCCACTATCTCCACCTTCTCTGATATGAGGCTCTATTGGAATTTGTGCCAATACTTTGGTATTGTACTCTTTTGCTAGTTCATCCGTTGTGCCTTTTCCAAATATGTCATACTCTTTACCACTCTCAGGACAGATAAAACCACTCATATTTTCAACAATTCCAGCGATATTGATATTTAATTTTTCAAACATATCCAAACTTCTTTTTGTATCATCAAGAGCCACTTTTTGTGGAGTTGTTACACAAACTCCAGCAGTTACTGGTACATTTTGAGCAAGAGTTAGTTGTGCATCTCCTGTACCTGGTGGCATATCTATCATTAACACATCCAGTTCGCCCCATTTAACATCTCTTAGTAGTTGAGTTATTGCTTTCATAATCATTGCACCTCTCCAAATGAGAGATTTTCCCTCTTCCATGAGTGAACCCATAGACATTACTTTAACACCATGAGAGAGTATAGGTTTTACTTTGTTATCTTCAATTTCAGGTTGTTCATTTTCTATACCCATCATTCGTGGAATATTTGGTCCATATATATCAGCATCTAACAATCCTACCTTTTTACCATTCATCGCAAGTGCAATTGCTAAGTTTGCAGTTGTGGTTGATTTTCCAACACCACCTTTACCACTACTTACCATAACAAAGTTTTTAATTCCAGTTGTTATATTTTTAGTTGTTGGAGCTGGGCGAGGTGGAATTGTAGGAGTCTTTATAACTATATCAAACTTTTTTATTTTTAATAGCTCTAACTTTTTTGTTATCTCATCTTCTAGTTGCTGTTTTACCTCAGGAGCAGATGAGCTTATATCGATCTCAACATAAACCAAATCTTCAGTTATATCGATATCTTTGACAAATCCAAAATCCACTATACTTTTTGTAAATCCAGGATATGTTACCTCTTTTAACTTTTCTAATATCTCATCTTTAGTTAACACTATGTTCCTCCATTATTGTTTGTGAAATTTTATATGAACAAAATTTTGGTCCACACATTGAACAAAACTCTGCCTCTTTAAAAACATCTTGTGGCAAAGTTTCATCATGATACTCTCTTGCACGATCAGGATCGAGTGCTAAATCAAACTGCTTTTGCCAATCAAATCTATATCTTGCATCGCTCATTTCATCATCAACTTTCATAGCATCTTTTCTTCCTCTTGCGATATCTGCTGCGTGAGCGGCAATTTTATAAGCTATAATTCCTTCCCTAACATCTTTTGCATTTGGAAGTCCTAAGTGCTCTTTTGGTGTTACATAACAGAGCATACTAGCTCCATGCCAACCTCCAACTGCAGCTCCTATTGCACTAGATATATGATCATATCCTGCGGCAATATCTGTTACAAGTGGACCTAATATATAAAAAGGGGCATCATGACAATACTCTCTTTCAAGCTTCATGTTTCTCTCTATCTGATTTAGTGGTACATGACCTGGTCCTTCAATCATCACTTGAACATCTTTTTCCCAAGCTTTGAGAGTTAGCTCTCCTAAGACTTTAAGTTCACTAAGTTGTGCTTCATCACTAGCATCATATAAACATCCTGGACGAAGTGAATCGCCCAATGATAAAGCTACATCATATTTTTGACAAATATCTAAAATATCATCATAAGCTGTATAAAAAGGGTTTTCTTGATGATAGTGCATCATCCAAGCAGCCATCAAACTTCCACCTCTACTTACAATTCCCATCTTTCTTTTTGCTATATATGGCATAAAGCGAAGTAAAAATCCAGCATGAATTGTAAAGTAACTTACCCCTTGTCTGGCTTGTTTTTCAATTACCTCTAACATTTTATCAATGGTTAAATTCTCTATCTTATCATCGATATCATGTAGAATTTGATACATAGGAACTGTACCTATTGGAACAGTTGCTGTTTTGATAACTTCAGATCTTATCGCATCTAAATCTCCACCAGTTGAGAGATCCATAATAGTATCTGCACCATATTTTTGTGATATTAAAACTTTTTCAACCTCTTCATCTATATTTGAAGCTAGTGAAGAGGAGCCTATATTTGAATTTATCTTACAACTTGCAGCAATTCCTATCGCCATTGGTGTTAAGTGTTCGTGATTTACATTTGCTGGAATTATCATCCTACCTCTTGCTACTTCATCTCTTACAAATTCGGCTGAGAGGTTTTCGATTTTTGCAA
>JALWLB010000066.1 GCA_027081145.1 Campylobacterales bacterium | reverse complement strand
ATAAGTATTAGAAAAAGTAAAACTATAATTATAAAGATAAGGGATATTTTAATCTTTTTATTTTCTTCTTGATTCATTTAACTATTATAATAATAAGTAGCTTTGGATTTACCAAGTAGCTACTTATTACATAATTAGATAAAAATTTTAAAGTTGAGTTCTTAGTATATCCTTATAGGCACTTAACGCTTTGTTTCTAACTTCTAACATCATTTTCATACTAATTTCAGCCTTATCTATCGCAATTGCTGCTTGATGTAAATCTTTAACTTCGCCAGTTGCGATAGAGTTCATTGCATTTTCCGCATTTTTTTGTATATTATTTACCTCATTTAGTGAATTTTGAAGTACTGTAAAAAAGTCACTTTTATTGTTTGGATTTTGCATCTCTTTGTTTTTATTTAAAACCGAGATAGATCCTAAAGTATTGATTCCTTTCATCATCTATTATCCTTTTAACATATCTATTGCACTTTGAGCCATAGATTTTGTACTTTGAAATGCTGCTACATTTGCCTGATATGCTCTTGTTGCTTCTATTAAATCGGCCATTTCTATGACTGGATTAATATTGGGATAAGCAACATAACCATTTTCATTGGCATCTGGGTGAGATGGTTCATATTTTAACTTAAAAGGCGAATCATCTCTTACTACCTTATCTACAACTACACTTGATAAAGCTGGAGTTGGTAGAGGATTTATCCCAAGTTCATCTATAGGATTTTCATACTTTTGTTTTTCTATCTGTTGATTTAACATTTGATCAAAATTGACTGCTTTAAAAACAACCTCTCTTCGTCTGTATGCTCCACCCTCATCTGTTCTTGTTGTGTTTGCATTTGCAATGTTTGAGCTTATTAGGTTGATTCTAAATCTTTGAGCTGAAAGCCCATACCCACTAATATCAAATCCATTTAAAAATGCCATTTTTTATCCTTATTGTAATTTACTTGATGCCTCTATTACACTTTTAAAGATCATAGAATCTTTTTTTAGTGCAGCTGTTAGAGCATTAAACATGAGTGAGTTTTTACTCATTTGAGTAGTCTCTATATCTATATCTACACTATTGCCATCATTTCTTGTTGTATGCCCATCTCTTATAAAGATTGTTGCTTGTGCATTATCACTACTGTTTTGAATAGCACTAAGGTGTGATTGATTGGTGATAGCCAATTTTAAATCATTCGATTTATGATTTAACTCTTTTTTTAGAGCACTTTCAAAATCGACCCCTTTTGCTTTGTAAAATGGGGTATCGGCATTTGCGATATTACTAGCAATAACCTTCTGTCTAAGAGCACTACCATCAAGTGCTTTTGCTAAAAGATTATGTGCATCACTAATCTTAAAACCCAAAATCTATCCTCTACATGATATCTTAATTTATCTCAACATTTTAGAAACAGCAAAAACCATTCCACCATTAAAAAATTAAATTAATTTCATATTATAGCATATTTTTAAAATTAATCAAATTTTTCTACTCTAATAAAATTCAAATTTTTATGTATATCAAATTTGATGTACTCTTTAATTAAATTTTTTGTAAAATCTTTGACATTTTAATATTGGGAAAATGTATTGAGTACTGATCGAACACTTTTTTATGTAACAACCTCTTTGATAGTAATTGGTATCATCTTTTCTCTCTCTTTAAGTGCATATATCACCACTTTATATAATCAAAATCCATTGCACTATTTTATTCGTGAATTTATAGTAGGTAGTTTTTGCATATATCTAATTTGGGCAATCTCTAGGCTAGATCCTGATAAATATCTTGCTATTTTTGGTGTTAGTCTGTTTGTGATATCTCTATTTTTGATGAGTATTATGCACTTTTTGCCAGATGATATTGCTATTGAGGTTGGAGGGGCAAAGAGATGGATAAGAGTCTCTTTTTTATCTTTGGCTCCAGTTGAATTTTTCAAAGTCGGTTTTATATATTTTTTGGCTTGGAGTTTTTCAAGAAAGATTGATCATAGTAAAAAAAGTTTAAAAGAAGAGGCAATTATATTTGCTCCATATGTTGCAGTTTTTGCAGTGGTTATCTATCTAATAGCAATTATGCAAAATGACCTGGGACAAGTTATTGTTTTATCTCTTAGCTTGATTGTAATGGCATTTTTTGCAGGAACTAGTGCTAGATTTTTTATGTTGGCTATTTTTGGTACAATTATTATTGTTATTGTTGCGATAGTGACATCTGAGCATAGAATTTTGAGAATTAAACTTTGGTGGAGTAGTATTCAAAATCTTGTATTATCTATACTGCCTGATTCTTTAGCTGATAAATTAAGAGTACAAGAGTATAGTGATCCATCACAAGTATCAAACGCTTTTTATGCTATAAAAAATGGTGGTTTCTTTGGTCAAGGTTTAGGAGAGGGGACTATAAAACTTGGGTTTTTGACTGAAGTTCATACAGATTTTGTTTTGGCTGGAATTGCTGAAGAGGTTGGTCTTTTTGGTCTATTTATAGTTATAACTCTCTTTTTTGTGATGTTTTTTAGACTCTTAAAAATAGCCAACAGAAGTGAAAATAGGATCTACTTTCTCTTTACATTAGGAGTTGTTTTAACTCTTGCTTCTTCATTTTTTATAAATGCTTTTGGGGTTACAGGAGTTACTCCAGTAAAAGGTATAGCAGTTCCATTTGTAAGCTATGGAGGAAGCTCACTTTTGGCAAACTCTATAGCAATAGGTATGGTTTTGATGATTAGTAAACGGATGAAACAGTTATGAATATTGCAATAACTGGAGGTGGAACTGGTGGGCATTTATCTATTGCAAAGGCGATAAAAGAGGAGTTAAACAAAAGAGGAATTAAACCAATTTTTATAGGTTCAACCTATGGTCAAGATAGAGCTTGGTTTGAAGATGATAAAGGATTTAATAAGTGCTATTTTTTTGATACATCTGGTGTAGTAAATAAAAAAGGGTTAAAAAAAATATTTTCACTTTTAAATATATTTAAATATAGCTTATCATGTAGGCAAATTTTTAGGCTACATGATATCGATATAGTCTTTTCAGTTGGTGGATACTCATCAGCTCCCGCTTCATTTGCTGCTATACTTTTTAAAAAAGATCTCTTTATTCATGAACAAAATTCAATCTATGGAAAATTGAACAAAGTTTTAAAAAACTTCTCAAAAGCTATCTTTTGCTCTTTTGATAAAAACTCTCCCATAAAAGAGTATCCAATAAGAGATGAAGTATTTAAATACTCAAAAATAAAAGCAGATATCAAAACAGTTATATTCTTAGGTGGAAGCCAAGGGGCATCTTTTATAAACTCTTTTGCTTTAAGTGTTGCAAAAGAGTTACGAGATAGAGGTATAAAAATTGTTCATCAATGTGGTAAAAAAGAGTATGAAAAGTTAAAAGAGGCTTATAAAAAGCTCGATATAAAAGTTGATCTGTTTGATTTTGATAAAAATCTTATACTAAAATTAAAAGATGCCGATTTTGCTATTAGCAGAGCTGGGGCTAGTACACTTTGGGAGCTTTGTGCTTTAGCAACTCCTACACTTTTTGTACCATATCCTTATGCTGCTGGTGATCATCAATATTATAATGCAAAATATTTACAAGATAAAAATTTAGCATTTGTAAAAAGAGAAGATCAATTAAAAAAAGAGGATCTATTTTTGTGCTTAGAAAAAGATTTACAAAGTATGAGTCAAAAACTAAAAGATGAGTTTAAACCACACGGAGCTAAGAAAATAGTTGATTATATGCTCTATTTTAGGTAAAATAAATTATTACTTATAAGGATTTGTTGATATGGATATAAGAGCTGAGTTTTTAAACTTTTTTAAAAAACATAATCATACTATAAAAGAGAGTGCTCCACTAATTCCAGATGATGCGACACTTCTTTTTGTAAATGCTGGTATGGTTCCATTTAAGAGTATTTTTACAGGTGAAGTTCCAGCTTTTGCTCCAAGAGTTACATCATCTCAAACTTGTATAAGAGCTGGTGGAAAACATAATGATTTAGAAAATGTTGGCTTTACAAATAGACACCATACCTTTTTTGAAATGCTTGGAAATTTTTCATTTGGTGATTACTTTAAAAAAGAGGCTATTAAACTTGCTTGGGAATTTGTAACTGAAGTTTTAAAATTGGAAAAAGATAGATTGTGGGTTAGTGTACATGATAGTGATGATGAAGCTTTTGAAATTTGGCAAAACTATATAGAGGTCAATAGAATAAAAAGATTTGGTGATAAAGATAACTTTTGGCAAATGGGTGATACTGGACCATGTGGTCCTTGTAGCGAAATTTTTTATGATCAAGGAGAGGAGTTTAACTCCAAAGAGGACTATTTTGGAGGAGATGGAGATAGGTTTTTAGAGATTTGGAATCTTGTATTTATGCAATATTACAAAGATGAAAACGGAATATTATCTCCTCTTCCAAAACCATCAATCGATACAGGAATGGGGCTTGAGAGAGTTACGGCTATCAAAGAGGGGGTAAAGAGCAACTATGATACTTCACTCTTTATGCCAATAATCAAAGAGATTTCAAGATTATCAAACAAAGAGTATATTTATGAAAGTGGAGCTTCATTTAGAGTTATAGCAGATCATGTAAGAGCAGTAACATTTCTTTTGGCTCAAGGAGTTGGATTTGATAAAGAGGGTAGAGGATATGTTCTTAGAAGAATTTTGCGAAGAGCAGTTAGACATGGCTATTTATTGGGCTTTAAAGAGCCATTTTTGTATAAACTTGTTGATACATTAAACTCTATTATGGGTGATAGTTATCCATATCTATTAGAAAAATCAAATAGCATAAAAGAGCAAATAGAGCTTGAAGAGCGGAGATTTTTCTCAACCATTGAGCTTGGACTTGATCTATTTGAAAAAGAGCTTATAAATACAAAAGATATTTTTAGTGGTGAAGTTGCGTTTAAACTTTATGATACTTTTGGATTTCCTCTTGATTTGACTGAAGATATGTTAAAGAGTAAAAATATAAAAGTTGATAAGAGAGCATTTGATAACTTAATGCAAAAACAAAAGCAGATGGCAAAAGCTGCTTGGAAAGGTAGTGGAGATGAGGCTTTGAGTGGAGATTTTAAACCTTTGCTTGAAAAGTTTGGTGTAAATGAATTTGTTGGATATGAGAGAGATTTTCAAAAAGCAAAAGTTTTAGCACTACTTGATGAAAATTTTAAAGAGGTAGAT
>JALWLB010000065.1:1166-19594 GCA_027081145.1 Campylobacterales bacterium | reverse complement strand
GATTAATGGGATATATAAAATTCTACCATCTTTTAAATAGACTATCAACTCATCTTTAGTAAATTTTAAATCATACAATAGTGGTTCATTTTGTATCAAAATACTCATCCCATACCTCCAAAAACTTATTTTCATACTCAATAACTAATTTTTTTTTCTATTTTGCGTAACTCTTATGATGAAAATCTTATAGACTTTGCCAGTTTTCTATCACTTTGGATATGAATATGCGGTGGTTCTTCATATTCATTGCTAAAAAAATAAAAACGATATGAACCTATCCTCATTATGGTTGGCATCGATCACCTTAAATAAAAATTTCATCAATGATATCTAAAATTTTGAATAATTTTCAATTATTTTAGTAAATTTTAGCTTTTTTAAGAAGGTAAAATTGTGGGACACTGGGATACAATTGAAGAGATACCAGATAAATCACAATGGAAAGAATAAGTAGAAAAAAATGGCTCTTGATCTATTATTTATAGTACATCTGGGACTACATAAATTGTTTCAATCACACAAGCAATACGAATTTACAGGTACTTTCTCAAAATCTATTATCTTTTTAATGGCAATAGTCGGATTGGTGCATTTGGGTTTTTTAGCTGGATTAAGTAATGGGGGTTGATTTTGGTGACATATCTAGTTTTTTTCTTATGGGCTACATAGGCAATAACTCCAGCCAACACAAAACCAACAGGTATAATCAATGGGGCGATACTATTCATCATGCATCCTTTTAAGTTTTTTAACAAAGTAATTTAAATCAATATAAGTATAAAAAATGGCGATAGCCACAAAGATAAAGATAAAAGTAAACCCATACCCTATCCAGTTCTCATCTTGCAAGAACTTGATAGCATAAGCTCCAAACCCACCATCTATAGCCAACAAAACTATAAGCTAGTTGACATTAAAACTTCCTAAATCATAATCTACTCGTACTTTAGCAAAAATTTATAAAATCAAAAAATCAACTCCAAAACTTTTCATTTTTCACTAATCTCTCACTTAAAAGAGCAAAATTTAGTCTATATGAAACACTAAGACTACTTGAGACTTGGAAGTGAGTTAGTGAATTAGTTTTTAACTCTTGCCGATTTATTAAAAAACGGAGTAGAGTATGATATACAAATCTATAGATAATAAAGAAAAACTATTTTACCAATTAGAGCTTTTTGCTAAAATCGCACCATATAAATCTGTACAAAAAATTCGCTATGACCTTGCAAATATGAAAAAAGGTTACTATCATGAAAAGCAGTGTGCATATATTCTTGATTTTGAAATGCAAGATCTTAAATACTCTTTTGTTCTACATGATTTGCGACTAAAGTTAAACAATCAAACTGCACAAATTGATCATCTAGTTATTACACCTGCTGGATTTTTTATATTTGAGAGTAAATATTTTGGGCAAAAAGTACAAATTGATTCTAAAGGTCAATGGTATATTCATGCTAAACGAGGCAAAATGGGTATCAACTCGCCGATGGAACAAAATAAAAGACATATTCATCTACTCAAACAATTACTTTTATCTAAAGATTTAATACCTTCTCGTTTAGGTATTCGTATAAATTTACTTTTCAAAGACTATATATTGGTTTCAACTCAAAGTATCATAGAAGGTGATGTACCACCAAATGTAATACAATATGATCTAGCAAGAACAAAAATGCTAGAAACTTATGATAATGAATGCAATAAATATTTTGGACTTAACACTTTTAAACTAGTAGCCAATCTAATGACACTTAAAGAGACAGCCAAAATTGCCAAAAAGCTTGTCTCTTGTCATGAGCCAGTAAATTTTGACTATGCCACTAAGTATAACTTACCTCAAATTGATACAAAACTTTTAAATATATTATATGAAAAAAGATCACAAATAGTACTGGAAAATTTACAATTTCCAGATGAAATTTTAAATGATATAGCTTTAGAAAATATCGCTAGATACAAACCACAAAACCCTCAACAATTCATGAAAATAACAGGTATAACTAAAATTCAATTTGCATCATATGGTTATAAAATACTTAACTATGTTTTAAAGTATAAAAGCTACATGACGACCACAAAAACTTAAACACATTAGACAATAATAAGAGCCAATCTACATGATATCATGTAGCTTTTACAAATTCTCTCCCAGGTTCCCAATCGATATATACCGAATCCTTTTCTTCTAAATGTGGGGCTTTTATAAAGACCGATTTAAATGGTTTGTCACTTTCGTTTATAAACATGTGTGCTTCACCTGGCTCACATTGTAGATAATCACCTTTTTTGATGATTACTCTTTTGCCATCTACATAAACCGCACACTCTCCCTCTAGTACAAAAAACGACTCTTCTTGTTTTTCATGTTTATGACAAGGGTGGCTCTCCCCTACTCCTATAACCACCACTCCAATATCTACTTTTGGTCCTTTTGTTAGGTATTTTGGACCGTGTGTTTTAAATCTATACTCATGTTCTAACTCATTTGTAAGTCTCATAATCCTGGTGCCTTCCACATTGAATTTGTAAGTTTTTGATCTACTAAACTTAACTGATTTTCATATATTTTTTGCCATTTTTGTTTTATCTCTTGATATTTTTCAAAGTTGGCTCTATTTGGCAAATACTCTCTATCCCAACTTACCAACTCTTTTGCTGCTTCTTTGATAGAGTTAAAAATCCCCGCTCCAACTCCAGCTGCCATGGCAGCTCCTAGTGCTGTGGCTTCTGTGACTTTTGGGATTTTGATCTTGCATCCTGTTACATCTGAGAGGATTTGAGACCAAAGATCTCCCTTACTTGCTCCTCCTGCAAATACAATTTCATCTATCTCAATAGAGCTAAATTTTTGGATTTTTTCTAAATTTATACTAGATACTATAGAAGCATTTTCTTCTAAGCTTCTAAACATCGATGCTTTGTTGCAAACTTTTGGATCGATTGAGAGGTTTAAAAAAGCAGGGGCTGCATGATACCACTTGGCATACTTCATACTATCGGAAAATATCGGCATGATGTCATATGAGCCAACTGGAACTTTTTTGGCTTTTTCTTCAAGTACATGATATGTATCAACCCCTCTTTTTTTGGCTTCTAATTTTTCTATATCACAAAAAGCATCTCTAAACCATCGCATAATCAAACCACTAAAAAATGTAATCCCCTCAGCTTGTGAGAGATTTGAGATGACATGTGGATTTACTCTTATGCTCATATCTTTGGGAGGATTTGTTATACAAGGTATATTTACAACTTGTTGCCAAAATGAACCACCAAGTATCGCAACATCTCCCACCTCAACAACACCCAAACCAGCAGATCCTAACTGAACATCACCACCACCCATGACCACTTTTGTATCTTTTGATAACATTGTCTCTTTGGATGTTACATGACCTATCACACTACCTGGCTCAAATGATGGAGGAAATATATCATCTTTTAATCCAACCTCTTTAGCCATTTGTGGCAACCAATCTCTTTTGCTTAGAGAGTATATTCCAGTTGTGCCACCATTGCTTGGATCAGTTGCTATTACTCCAGATAGTTTTGCCAAAACCCAATCACTTATCATAGATATATAAGTAACCTTTTCATACAGTTTTGGTTTATTGTTTTTTAACCATAACAATCTAGGAAGTGCTCCAAGAGCAAATGTTTGACCTGATTGTTTATAAAACTTCTCTTCGATGTCTTTGAAGTTTTCTTTGAGGTATTTTACCTCTTTATCAGCTCTTGCATCAACATTTGCAACTGCCCAAAGCTCTTTTTGATCTTTATCATATAGTACTATTGCCTCTCTCATACTTGTCGCACTCAAAGCTACTATATCTTTTGGATTTAGGTTTGCTTTTTTGATCGATTCATTGATACACCAAATAACAAGTTTCCAATTTTTCTCAAAATCAAAACTCATACTATTTGGCACACCTATCTCTTCTACATGATACCACTCTTTTTGAGCTACGCTTATTTGATTTCCTTTTGTGTCAAATATCACTGCCCTAACACTTCCCGTTCCTGCATCTATCGCCATTAAGTACTTCATTTTAACTTCGCCTGTTCTAATTCCCAATACTCCATCTCAAAGCTATCTTTTAAACCAATACTTTGATAACCTCCAAGTTTATCAGCTCTCAAAACTGCTTTCATGGTATGCTGTATGATATCTTTTATGATATTTGCCTCTTTTTCATTTTTGCCAAAACTAACAACTCCAAAACCTTTTATCACTGCGTAATTTGGAGCTTTGTTTAAACATATCTCATCTTTTGCAAATTTATTAAAATATACTTGATACTCATCTATAAATCTATCAACTGCACTCTGGATATCATCATCTTCTAAAATCAAAGGTGCTCTTTTGGTTCTTATGATATGTTCAGGTGTCAAAACGCCTCTTGTTGCAAAAGTTGATAAATTTTTTTGAGAAGAGTAATGAAGTGCAAGAGGAGATTGATCTATCTTTAAAACAACTTCATAACCTTTTTCTTTTGAAATGATTTGTTGAAGTTTTTTTATATCAAACTCTTTTGGCTTGATCGTATCATGTAGCTCGATTTTGGCATTTTTTTGCAAAAAATCTTCAGCTTTTTTAACAGCTAAAATCATCTTATCATAAGATTTTTTAGAATCATCATCAAATGTAAATATCCCATGATTGTGCAAGATAATACCCTCACATTTTGCATAATCCAAATCTTTTGCCATCTCATAGATCGTTCGAGCTAGTAAAAATCCTGGCATAACATAAGGAACTATCAAAAAGTTTGGAAAAAGCTTTTTGATATACTCTTTGCCATTTTTGGAGTTTGATATGGTAACGATAGAGTCTGCATGAGTGTGATCTACAAACTTAAACGGTATAATCGCATGTAAAATGGCTTCGACTGAAGGGTTTGGAGCCAATTTATCTATCATGGCATCTTTTTGGCGTGAGACCATATCGCTATCGCTAAGAGTTTCAAGCTTTGCCATATTTTTTAAAACATCTAGCCTAACAGGTGCAAAGCCCTCAGCTTTGATATTTGCTAAATCCCATCCACTACCTTTTACATAGAGTATATCTATATCATCTACTCTTATCTTTACAGAGGTGTTTCCTCCACCGTGCAATACTAAATTATCATCTTTTCCAAGCAGATTTGATGTATAGACTCTTTGTTGTAAATCATTCATAAAATTTCCAAATCATCTGAGTATTTTTGAGCACAAAATTGCTCAAAATTGGTTTTATAGTGTTTATAATGATCTGAAGCTTTATGTCCATCTAGTGCTTTTTCATCTCTCCAAGACTCAACTACTATAAATTTTTCTGGTTCATTTTTGAATTGAAAAATATCATACAACAAACAGCCATCTTCTGCTTTTGATGGTGCAATCATAGTATATAAAAGCTCTTTTAGTTGCTCAATAGACTCTTTTTTGGCTATAAATGTAACCTGTTTTGTAATTTTCATCTGCTCTCCTTTGGATAAATTTATAATTTTAGTTCTATTTGATTATGTGTATATTGATGCACTAATGATTGTATAATATTTTGATAACTTATACCAGTTGCTAATGCTCTTTGTTTTAGCAAGTATAGATCACTCTCCGATAACCTTATGCTGATAGCTTTTTTCTTATGATTGTGATTTTTTGCCATTTTTGTATATCTTGTGATTTCATCTTTTACATTTTCTACACTTTTGGCTTTGTCACTTTCGATATAATTTACTATATCTTGCTCTTCTTTGGTTAAATTCATCTTTTGTCTTTTTGTATATACATATATAGTTATATGACATTATATCATATTTTTGAAAATGAGGTAAGTGTATTTTCTGAGAAGTTTTCAGGAAACTTTTTGCTAAAGCAAAAGCACTACCGTTAGTTTTGCTTATTTTTTAAAAAGGGTTAAAAGTTAAAGCCTGACACCATATACTTCAAAAGCAAATAAAGGGGACAGGCTACTTTTAGCTTTTTGTATATACATATGATATTTTTCATCAGATCAATATAGAGTAAGTACAAAAAATGTCGATATTACTAACAAAAGGAGTATCCGCTGCAAGTTAGTAATATAAATATGCAATCAGTCTCTTTGAGTTATTAGGCAACCACTACATATGAATAACACAAAAGCTCAGATATTGTCGATGACAATCAAGAATTAGACGATTTTGTTTATGAAGTTTCTTTCTCTTTGGAGTATCTTGATTACGATGGAAAACCACTTCTTGAGCTAAGCCAAGATGAAGCATTTGGATTGATTGAAAGTGATGGATTTTTTGGTGTTGATCAAAGTGCACAACGAGCAAGTGATTTTGTTATTGGTTTTGCGGGTGATGATGTATCATTGTTACAAGAGGGACGAAAAGCAATTGTAGAGGGATTTGAGGAGGCTGAAAAGTTGTGGGGAGGCAAGTTAGCCAATATCGCTTATGAAACACAAGAGAAGATCCTTCAAGCGATTGATGAAACAATAGCTTTGCTAGGTGGCAATATTTTAAATTTGGCTGTTTGATTTAGATTCAAATATGATACCTTTAATACAATTATGGTATGATTTTTGTAAAAATTAAAGGGGCTTCATATGGCGTTTTTTGCATTTTTATTTTATTTTATAACGGCGGTATTAGTTGTAGTTTTGTTTCTTTATTTGTATGCTAAGGTTACACCTTATGATGATAGAAAGATGATATTTGAAGAGAACAATCCAGCAGCCTCTATCGGATTTGGTGGAGCGATTTTGGGACTTTGTATCCCTTTGTATAGTGCTTTGATAAACTCTGGTTCTTATTTTGATTTTATATTGTGGGCAATTATTGCTATGGGTATTCAGTTAGGATTTGCCTACATGATAACTAGGATCGATACTAGATTTTCATTTGAAAAACATATAGTATCAGGCTCAGTCGCCGCTGGAGTTTTGATGGCATTTTTATCTATTGGAATTGGACTTTTAAACGCAGGATCAATGAGCTATTAGAAAACTCTAAATAGCTCTGATTGATATAATTTTACTATTGTCTCTTAGCTCTTTTAGAGCATTGGGTGGTAACTCTTGATCTATATCTATGATATTGTATGCAAAATCACCTCTGCTTTTATTTAACATGTCTATAATATTGATACTATTTTTAGCGAGTATAGATGTGATTTCACCTATAACATTTGGTATATTTTTATTTGTTATTACAACTCTTTTTATACCTTTTTTTAGTGGTAGGTTGGTATTTGGAAAATTTACAGAGTTTGTGATATTGCCACTTTCTAAAAACTCTTTTATCTCATTGGCTGCCATTATTGCACAATTTTCTTCAGACTCTTTTGTAGATGCTCCAAGATGAGGAATAGGGATAACTCCTTTAACTCCTAACAAACTAGCATCTGGAAAATCGCTCACATATGTTGATACTTTACCACTTATGAGAGCTTTTTTTATATCATCATTATTTACCAATCCACCTCTTGAGAAATTGATAATTTTGATACCATCTTTCATCATGGCAAACTTCTCTTCGTTAAACATATTTTTTGTTTTATCCATGAGAGGTACATGAATACTAAGATAATCAACCTCAGACAAAAGTGTCTCTAATCCTGTGGCTTTTTTTATTTCACTTGAAAGCCTCCAAGCCGCTTCAACAGAGATATAAGGATCATAACCGATAACTTTCATGCCAAGTTTAACAGCATCATTTGCAACCATAGCTCCAATAGCACCAAGTCCAACAACCCCTAATTTTTTACCCTTTATCTCACATCCTGCAAACTGGGATTTTGCTTTTTCAACAAGAGAGGGAACTTCATCACCTTTATCGCTTATACTTTGAGTCCAATTTATACCACCTACAATATCTCTTGAAGATAATAAAAGTCCAGCTAATACTATCTCTTTGACTGCATTTGCATTTGCTCCTGGAGTATTAAAAACCACAATACCCTCTTTTGAGCATCTATCTATTGGGATATTGTTCGTTCCTGCTCCTGCTCTTGCGATTGCTTTTAGACTTTTTGGAAATTTCATATCATGTATATTGAAACTTCTTAATATTATCGCATCTGGATTTGAGATTTCACTTGCTACTTCATAATTATCACGAGGAAATAGGTCTAAACCTTTTGGAGAAATTTTATTTAGTGTTTGAATTTTATACATGATAACTCTTTATTTATGTCTATTTGCAAAATCTTGCATAAGATCAACCAACGCTTGAACACCATCTATACTCATGGCATTATATATAGATGCTCTAAGTCCTCCTATAGATCTATGCCCTTTTAATCCTATCATATCGTTTGCTTCAGCTTCTTTGATCAAAAGTGCTTCAAGATTTGCATCTTTATCTTTTATATTAAAAGAGACATTCATTAAAGATCTACTATCTTTTTTGGCATGACCTACATAAAAGCCATCACTACTATCTATCGCATCATAAAGGAGTTTTGCTTTTTGTTCATTTCTCTTTTGAATCTCTTTTATACCACCTTGTTTATCTATCCACTTCATAACAAGCCCAAGAAGATATATACCAAAAGTTGGAGGTGTATTAAATAGTGAATTATTATCCGCATGAGTTTTGTATCTCAAAATTGTAGGTACACCCTCACCAACTCTATTTAAAAGATCTTTTTTAATAATCACTATAGTTACACCTGATGGGCCTGCATTTTTTTGTGCTCCAGCAAACAAAAGATCAACTCTTGACCAATCGATTGGATAAGAGAATAGATCACTAGAAGCATCAACTACAAGAGGTGCTTTTGTGAGTGGAAACTCTTTGTATTGTGTGCCATAAATTGTATTGTTTGAAGTTATATAAGCATAATCAGCATCATCACTAAAGTTGATATTTTGAGGAATTCTATCAAACCCACTCTCTTTTGAGCTAGCAACTATCTCAACATTTAAGTTTTGGATATTTGCCTCTTTGATCGCTTTTGTTGACCAACTGCCTGTATTTACATACTGAACTTTGTTACCCAATGAAAGATTTAATGGCACCATTGCAAATTGTAATGATGCACCACCTTGTAACAATAAGATATCATAATCATTTGGTACTTCATAAAGTTTACGGATATTTTCTATCGCACCATTATGTTCGGCTTCATATAGCTTTGATCTATGTGAAGCCTCCATGATAGAGAGTCCTGCTCCTTTAAAATCGAGTAACTCTTTTTGTGCCTCTTGTAAAACTTCAAGAGGTAAAGCTGATGGACCTGCTCCAAAATTATAAACTCTTTTCATATCTGCTCCCAATAATTTAATGGGGCAGATTATATCAAAAAAGAGATTTTAGCTTTCTAACTCTACCTTCTCTTTTGCAATATCATCTAAAAGAGCAAAAAATTCATCACACGCAAACTCCATATTTTTAAAATTATCTATAAGCTCTTTTGCTATATCTGGATTTAATCCTTCATTGGCTACTTTTTTAACATTTATCTCTGCATATTTATGCAAATTTTCATGTGGAGCAAAAATCTTTTTATAGCCAGAAGTATTTCCAAAGATCTCTTTACCTTCATAAGGATACCAGTGCCCTACTCTACAATCATTAACAGTCATCATAGTTGAGCTATTTTTATCATTTGATAATACTCTCTCATACACATCTGCTTTAAATAGTATATGTTCGATTTTGTCAAAAATTACAAGACTTTGATACTCTACCTTTTTGGATATTTTTGCTGTTTGATTTGCTTTTTGGTTTAACTCTTGTAAAAATTTTTGAAAATTATCGATCTTCTCTTCAGATTTAACCGTTATATTATTGATCTCATTTGAGTTTGTTTGCATTTGAGTTGCCTCTTGCTGAAGAGTTTGAATTGTGATAGATATCTCTGATGTTGCTTTTTGTGTCTTTTCAGCCAACTGTCTAACCTCATCAGCAACCACCGCAAAACCTCTTCCATGCTCCCCTGCTCTTGCTGCCTCTATTGCTGCATTTAGTGCCAATAAGTTTGTCTGATCTGCTATATCTTTGATCAAACTGACAACTGAGTTTATCTCTTTTGATCTTTGATTTAAAGACTCTATTGCATGAGTTATATTTGAAATAAGCTCTATCAGATGTCTGATATCTTGTGATAACTCTTGAGTAATTTGTAAACTATCATTTGATGAATTGGCTGTATCATCAGCAATTTTACTAATATTTCCAACATCTGCTAAAGAGTTATCTATATTTTCTTGTAAAACCATCACACCATGTTTTAACCCACCACTAAGCTTTTCAAACTCCATTGCAAGTTCAGCCTGTAGTTTTTTTTGATTACTTTTGATGATTGCATCTACACCTACACCAGCAAGTTTACTACTTTGTTTAAAAATTCCTTGAAGTCCATCAGTAAAAATTTTTCTATGTGTTTTGCCACTACTTGCTAAATTAATAGCAGTTACTGTACCTCTTAGAGTCGCTTCTACTTGATCTAGTAGATTATTAATACTCCAAGCTGCAACAGAGAGAGGATCATCAGAATTTATCTGTGTGATTCTAGATTCCAATTTACCCATGGCAGCATCACTAACAACTCTTGTTATCTCATTTGCCAAATAACTAGTATCCTCTTTACTCTTGAAGGGAGATAATAAACTCATCATAACTTACTCCTTTTTCATCTAATAATTTATTTAAATATTCCATAGAAGCCTCAACTCCAGCACCTCTTTCTAGCTCTATCATTTTTGAATATATTGAAGATATAGTTTTTATAGCTTGTTCATTTGGTTTGATTCTAACGGAGTAATACCCTATGATCTTTCCAAATTCATCAACAGAGGCTGTTACATTTGCAAAAACCCAGTAGTATCTTCCATCTTTTGATAAATTTTTTACATACGCAAAAATCTCTTCTCTGTTTTGAACCCTTTGCCATAAAAGTTTAAAAACCGCTTTTGGCATATCTGGATGTCTTACTATATTGTGAGGTTTATCTAATAACTCCTCCTCTTTATAACCTGACATTTTTATAAATATCTCATTACAGTAGGTTATCTTTCCTTTTGTATCTGTTTTTGAAACGATAAACTCACCTAACCCTATTTTGATTTCACTATCAATTTGCATGGGTTTGCTCACAATTTACTCCTTTTATATTATTTTTTAGAGGAACATTAAAGTTATATATACCATCGGAAATAAGTTTTTTTATTTAAAAATAATCTAAGAAAAGCTTTAAAAAACATTTAAAAGATCAAAAAGTGTAACAATTTTATTCAATCAAAGTCCTACATGATATAATTTGATCAAATATTTAAATAGAAGGATTTATAAAAATGTCAGTACTGTTAGAATTTTCTATGTTTCCTACAGATGTTGGTGAGAGTAAAAGTAAATATGTTAGCAAAATAATCGATATGATAGATCAAAGTGGTGTAAAATATAAGCTTACTCCTATGAGTACAGTTATAGAAACCGATACTATCGATGAAGCACTACAGATCATCAAAAAAGCGTATGAGGTTCTAGAGCCATACTCAAATAGAGTCTATTCTAGTTTAAAATTTGATATCAGAAAAGGCAAAAAAAATCGCCTAAAGGCTAAAATAGCCTCAGTAGAAAAACAACTTAAAAAAGAGGTAAAACAGTAATGTTCAAACAATTTAATACAAATTTAGAAGATATCAAATTAAATGTACAAAACACTATAGAAACAAACAAAACAAAAATAGAAGAGCTTTTAAAAAATAAAAACCATACATATCAAAGCTTTATAAAACCATACCAAGAATTAAATGAAAATTTAGAGCTAGAATTTAATCAGGTTTATAATCTAAACAGCGTAAATAACTCCAAAAAATCTCAAGAAATTTTTAACTATTTATTACCACTAGTAACAGAATATAGCACTCAAATATCTCAAGATGAGAGAATTTATAGTGTCTATAAAAGTATCAAACAAAATGAATACCAAAAACTTAGCCAAGCTTGTAAAAAGGTTATAGATGATGGTATTAGGGATTTTAAACTAAGTGGTAGTGATTTGGATCAAGATAAAAAAGATAGATTAAAAGAGATTGATCTTAGATTATCACAACTATCAACCGATTTTTCACAAAATGTTTTAGATAGTACAAATGCTTATGAGTTAATCATAGAGGATGAAAAAGATGTAAAGGGCATACCACAAAGTGATCTTGAAGCTGCAAAAATCGAAAAAGATGGAAAAACTCTTTATCGATTTAGCTTACAGATGCCAAGCTACATATCCTACATGACATATGGTCCAAATGAAAAACTTAGAGAAAAATTATATACAGCCTTTGTCACTAGAGCAAAAGAGAATACAAAACTTATAGATGAAATTTTATCCCTTAGAGATGAAAAAGCAAAAATACTTGGATTTAAAAATTATGCAGAGCTTTCAATACAGAGCAAAATGGCAAATGCAACTTCTAAAGTGATAAATTTTTTAGAAGAGCTTGCACAAAAATCAAAAGATCAAGCAAAAAAAGAGTTTCGTGAATTAGAAGAGTTTGCAAATTCTAAACTAAACTCATGGGATATAGCATATTTTAGTGAAAAACTTAGAAAAGAGAGATACGATGTAGATGAAGAGCTTTATAGAGCATACTTTGAAAAACAGAGTGTAGTAAATGGATTGTTTGAGTTTTTATCTCAAATATTTAAAGTAGAGTTTAAAAAATCGGATACAAAAGCTTGGCATGAAAAAGTAACAGTACATGATATATACGAAGATGGAAAAGTTATAGCAAGAATTTATCTTGATCTTGAAGCAAGAGAGTCTAAAAAAGGTGGTGCGTGGATGAATAATTGGCAAAGCCACTATATTGATGCAAATAATAAAACCCATTTGGCTTCGGCGTTTGTTGTTTGTAACTTTCCACCCTCATCAAAAACAAATCCATCACTCTTAAGACATAGTGATGTTGTAACACTATTTCACGAAATGGGTCATGCGATACATCATCTATTTAGCAAGGTTAGTGAGAGTTTTGTAAGTGGGGTCAATGGTGTTGAGTGGGATGCGGTTGAGTTTCCATCACAATTTTTAGAAGAGTTTGCTTATGAAAAGAGTGTATTACAAACTTTTGCTAAACATTACAAAAGTGGTGAAGTTATCAGTGATGAGATGATTAAAAAATTAAAAAAAGCAAAAAACTTTCAATCAGCCATGGCGATGGTGAGACAATTGGAGTTTGCACTGTTTGATTTTAAACTTCATCTAAAATTATATCAAGGTGATGAAGTGCAAAAGCTTTTAGATAGTATAAGAGAAGAGGTTAGTGTCCACATACCACCAAAGTATAATAAATTTCAAAACTCCTTTTCTCATATCTTTGCAGGTGGATATGCTGCTGGATATTATAGTTATAAGTGGGCTGAAGTTTTGAGTAGTGACGCATTTATGGAGTTTATAGAGAATAACTTTGATAAAAAATTAACTCAAAGTTACAAAGAAAATATCCTCTACAAAGGTGGAAGTGAAAGTATGAAAGAGTTATTTAAAAAGTTTTTAAAAAGAGAGCCAAAAGTGGATAATCTTTTAAAAATCAGTGGGATAGTTGGTAAGTAAGCTATGTAAACCTCCACATCGTATAATAATACTATTTTAATTTTATTTAAGTAATGGTATAATTATTTGTATTTTAATATTAAGGAGTTAATTTTGAAGAAAATAGTTATCGCTACTGCTGTCACCGTTGCTTTTACAACTGCATCTTATGCGGCAGGTAATACAAACACAGGTTGTGGTCTGGGAAGTCAGATTATAAAAAATCAAGATAGTGTGCTTTCACAAGTATTTGCAACTACATTAAACGGTATATCAGGTAACCAAACTTTTGGTATTACGATAGGTTCTTTAGGATGTGACAAACCAGCAAAGTTTGTTTCTAACGAAAAATTGGAAAAATTTGTGGCTGACAATATGGATGAGTTGGCAATTGATATCGCTACTGGTCAAGGTGAATTACTCGAAACTTTATCTCATCTTTTAGAGATTGAAAACAAAGCATCTTTTAATGCTACACTTCAAAAAAATTTTTCAAAAATATACACAAGCGAGAGTGTAAGCTCAGCTGATATTATTGACAATATAATAACTGTTATAAACTAACAATGCGACAAATTGGGTTAATATTTTTAGCCCAATTTGTCTTTAGCCATGCCCTTTTTTCATTTGATTTTTCACTTATCGAAGATAATAATCTATCACAAGATAAATCTTGGTATCGCCTTTTACATTATAAAGATGGTGAAAGTGAGATAGATGATAAAAGATTTTTTTTATCTAAAAATGGAAAAACAGATCCAAAAGATGAGTTAAAAAAGACAATAGAGCTTTTAATCAAAGATAAAAGTGATGATGACAACTCTACATTTTGTCGCTTTCCAGCAAGAGCTAATTGGATTATCAAAAAACTACCATCATTACAAAATGAGATATATCAACCAAAATGCAAACTTTTACATGATAGTTTAAAAAGTTTAAGAGCAAAAAGTCTTACACTAGTTTTCCCAACAGCACATATTAACTCCCCAGCTTCTATGTTTGGTCATACATTTTTAAGAATAGACTCTGATGATAATATGCCACTGACATCTTATGCCATCAATTATGCTGCACAAACAGATGAGACAAGTGGTCTGATTTATACATATTATGGATTGTTTGGAGGATATGAAGGTAGGTATTCTATGATGGAGTATTATAAGAAAATAAAAGAGTATAGCGATTTGGAGCAAAGAGATATTTGGGAGTATAAACTAAAGCTATCACAAGATGAAATACAAAAATTATTATTACATTTATTTGAGTTAAAAGATATTTATGCTGATTATTTCTTTTTTACTGAAAATTGCTCATACAATCTTTTATGGCTTTTGGAAGTTGCTAAAGAGTCTGTAAGCTTGACAGATGATTTTAACTATAAAGCTATACCTATCGATACGATAAGAGCAATTGAAAAAGCCAATTTAATTGAAAGTGCAAATTATAGACCATCAAAAGCAAAAAAAATTAAAAAAATTATAAGTATGATAGAAAACAAACCAGCAGCTATTAAATTTGCAAACACAAAATATGACTTTGATTATCTCTCAAAGTTACCAAAAATTCAACAAATTTATACTTTGGAGTTGGCAATTGAGCAATTACGAATAAAAAGAGCTAATGAGCAGATAGGTACTAAAAAATATACAAAAATGCTTTTAAAGCTATTAAATTTAAGAAGCAAACTTGGTAAAGTTCCTGCATATATTATAAAAAAGCCAAAAGATCCACTTGTTGGACATAAAACTTCAAAATTTACTTTTTCATACTTGAGTGATAAAAGTATAGAGTTTGGATATAAACCAGCATTTCATGATCTTTATGATTTGCAAAAAGGTTTTGTCTCTGGAGCTTATATTAACTTTTTTGATTTAGTGCTAAAATATTCTCACAATAACAAAATCAAATTTTCAAAATTCGATATTGTAAATATCAAATCATATGCTAAAAGAGATGTATTGTTTAAACCACTTTCTTGGGGTATAGAGTTTGGTTTTGAGAGATTTTTAGATAATCGGATAAATTTTAAACTAAAAGGTAGTATTGGATTTAGTTTTGGAAATGAGAGTGAGTATTATTACTATTTTATGTTAAGTCCTTCTGTTTATTATCACACAAGAGGAGTTTTTGGTATAACACCTCAAATCGGTTTTGTAAAAAATTATGATAAATTTAAATTTGGCATATCCACATGGTCAAATTTTTACGATAATGGCATAAAAAACAACAACTTTGAAACTTTTATTACTTATGGATTAAAAGATAATTTGGCAATAAATTTAAAATACAATACAATTGATACAGACGATAGACTTGGTATTTCATTGTATTATTACTTTTAACAAAAAAAAATTGTACCTCAGATTTTTGCTTAGTGGTCAAAATAAAGTGATTCATATCTTTTCTACATGATAACTCATTCAATGCTTGTTAAAATAAGCGATTAATACAAAAATCCAAACAACCAAAGTGGTATTTTACCATCTGTCCCTATCTCTATATCATCAGCAACTATATACGCATTGTTTAAGTTTTTTATCTGTTTTATATCTTTTTCTTTTCCACCAATTTCAAAGATAAGTTTTTCATCAACTATAAAATCACCCTGCTTTGGATAATTGATAGTATGTTTATAAGATAACATAGAGGCAAAAAAAGTCTCTCTTATAGTTCCTTTTTTAGGTATAGTGCAAAAGATAGAAAATAGATTACTATTATCAAGATAAAGTTTTTCTGGTTTAGATATAATACTTATACCATTTGACTTAGCTCCTAGTATTCGTATGAGTCCTGCTGCTTGGAGTATTCCTAAATACTTATATAATGTTCTTTGATTTAACTCTACTGCACCACACAATTTGGAAATATTGATATTATATGGTTCACTTTGACAAAGCATACTCATCATCTTTTTAAGTGCTTGAATTTTATTATATTCGATGTTATAAATTGCAGGTAAGTCACTATCTAATACTTGCATAGATGAGGCTAAAAGTTTTTGCATATAACTGTTTTTATTATCAAAATAAAAAGGGTATGCTCCACTGCTGAGATAAGTATCAAAAAAACTCAAAGGTTTTATTTTTGAGATGATATCCATAGCCATTTGTGTATGATTTGCTATGATATCATCAACTTTATAACTTTCAAATAGTGAGCCAGTTTCAAATTCCAAAAATTCTCTAAAGGATAAAATGGGAAGTTTATGTATCACCGCTCTTCTGCTAAGATCTGCTTTGGCATTATTTATAGCAACAGCACTTGAACCTATAAAAAGTACCTGCAAAGTAAAAAAGCTATCATAAATAAGTTTGAGATCGATCTCAAAATTTTTGATTTTATGTATCTCATCTATAACAAGTATTTCACCGCCACTTTGTTGAAATTTATCTGCAATATTAAACAAACCGTGCTGTAATACCAGCGGATGATCTGCTATGACATAAAGTTTTCTTTTTTTTGCAACCTTTTCTTTAAGATATTGCAAAAGAAGAGTAGTTTTTCCAGCACCTCTTGCTCCCAAGAGAGCAATCATTCGCTCATCACTATTTAAACGATCAAACAAAAATCGTTTATAAACAGGAAGTTTTTGAGATAATATTTGGTTTGAGAGAATGAGTAGTGGCTCTAACACATTTGTATCCTATTACAAAATCTTATTTACATATTTTGTATTGTAATACAAAAATATCCAGATGTCAATATTTTATACACAAAAACTCTCAACCACTCTCCCATAAATTTTTATACCATCTGTTTATTATCACACAAGAGGAGTTTTTGGTATAACACCTCAAATCGGTTTTGTAAAAAATTATGATAAAGTTGGTATTTCATTGTATTATTACTTTTAACAAAAAAATTGCACCTCAGATTTAAATTTTAGTATAAATTTAAATTATTGGTAAAGAATGCTTTTTCTATCATTAAAATTAAAATGCAAGTTATGATAAATGTCAAATTCTTTGATTGTTAAAATACTTTGAGCATATTTAGAAAAAGCAACTCTTGTAAGTTGAAATTGTCTAATCATATCTATCATCCATAATGGCACTTGATGAGGATAACACTTTAGCTCTAATATAACGCAACTTCCTTTAGTTTGGTCGGCATCTTTTACATATACCAACTCATTATCATAAGGTACAAGTCTTTTTGCATCTGGTATAAGATTATAATTTTCTTCAAGATAGCAACACATATCTATATCCATAGTGACTCTTGCATACTCATCAACTTCTGAAACAAATGCTCTTCTTCTATATTGTGTAAAAATTTTTGGAGTTGCTGCATATTTCATTGCAGTCATATAAAACAACTCTTTAATTTTCATTTCAGATTGTGCTCCTTGAAGATGTGTTCGATACTCTATATCAGTAAACATGTTTGGCCACTCTTCATCATTAATTTTACATCGATATTTTTGTACACTATTTGCATTTTTATATTTTATCTCTAAAAAGTATGGAGGTTTTGGATCATATCCATATGCTCTTGCACGCATATTAAATCTAGGATTTTTTGTATAGAGGCGATTTTTCAAAAAAGTGTAATTTGGAGTATCATAATAGAGACTATTTACTGGATAAAAATAGTTATCAGCATTTTGTGAATGATAATCAAGAGAGCAATAACGCATAAGATACTCTGTTATAGGTTCAACAAGTTCAACAGATATAATATATTTTAATTCATAGCGGTCCAGTTTTGAAATATATGCACCACCTAAACTCATGATGCCTCTTTTTTAAATAATACATCACTTGTAAGAGCTTTGTTAATATAAAGAAAATCAATAAACTTGTGATATAGCTCTTCTTCTATTTTGATTATATTCTCTTTTATTTTTAAATGCATATTTTGTAAATCGAACAATACAAAAGCATCACTATTTTTAAGGTTTTTATAGG
>JALWLB010000065.1:0-1156 GCA_027081145.1 Campylobacterales bacterium | reverse complement strand
AATTTAGAGAATTAATTTCTCTTATAAGTTTTGAAATTTGATAATTTATTCTCTCTTTTGTAGCTAAGAGCTCATTTTTTGCTGAAATAAGTCTCAATTTATCACTGATACTTGTAAGTGAATTGTGATTTGGCCAAGCATATTCAATATTTATACCTATCGAGAGTGAATTTTTAAAAGTATCTCGATTTTCATATTCTATATCTAAACTATTTATGCGAAGTGAGCTATTTAATTTATTTAATTTCATTCTCTCTTTTGCCAATTGAATTGCAATTTTTTCTCTTTTTAAAGATTGCTCTATACTCTCAAAAAAGTTATTTTTATATTTATTGACAAAAAGAGCTAACTCTTTTGCTTCAAGGAGGGAAATATTCTCAAATGCCTCATTGATTTCTTGAATTGTTATGTTTGGAAGATATCTTTGCATATATGATAGAGCACTATAATAACTCTTTTTTTGCTCTAAAAGAGTAAAATCGCTACTATTCATTTTATGTTTTAGCTTAAAAAGATCAACAATATCTGAAGTGGTACTGGCAGTATCTATAGCCATATCTACTCTTTTTTTATTAAGTTCTGCCACTTCTTGTAAATGATTATAATATCTATATTGGAAATATGTATCTAAAAAGAGATAGTAGTGCATTTTAAGTGCTTTTTGTTGAGCATCCTGATACATTATATCTAACCTATTTTTTGATAAATTATAAATTTTTTCCTCTGTTGTTTTTTGAGCAAATGTTTTGGGATAGACTCTTATTGCATACTCATCATCAATATTTTTTTCATTAAATTTTGAATAGCTCATATTAATTCTTACTTTTTCTAATGGTATCTGATTAAATTCATTTTCAGATACCATTTTTTGCTCTTTTTTTATCTCTAATAAATTTGTATTTTGAATAGCTGTGTTTAAAAATTCTATAAAAATAGTTTTTGCCTGTAAGCTGTAAACAAACGACATGATAAAAAAGATGACAAAACTACGCATTAAAGATACTCCTTTTTAATTTAAATTCAAAAATTCCAATAAAGCGTTAATTTTCTTTTCAAGAATATTTTGCTTAAGTACTGAAGTAATCATCACCTTTTCACCCAATTGTAAACTATTTTCTGAAAGACCTATAGACACTTTATAGCCCCAAAGTGGTAC
>JALWLB010000064.1 GCA_027081145.1 Campylobacterales bacterium | reverse complement strand
TAGATTATAGATCGGTAGATGCACTTTTATATAAAAACTGGTTTTGGTGGGGACTTGATCTTATTGCTGATGGATTGGTTTTAATTTATGTTGCTGGTACTTGGTATCTTTTGGCAATGCTTATAACTGGCAAAAAGTTATTTATGGAAAATATCGCTAGAGCCGCACTTTTGGTTGAGCTTATAGTTTCATGGGCTGTTTGGTCTCACCATCTTCTTTCAGATCAAGGTCAGCCAAATCTTATGAAAGTAGTCTCAGGTGAAATGGTAACTGCATTTGAATTGGTAACTCAAGGAATCGCTATATTTATAACTTTGATGACTTTATGGAGAGCCAGACCTCTTAAGATGAGTAATGAGCTTAAGTTTTTACTTGCTGGTATGCTTGGATTTGCTTTGGCAGTTCCTGCTGGAATATTACAAGCAGATATAGGATTAAATAGAGTATTACACAACACTCAATGGATCGTTGGTCCTCATGTTCATGTAGCGATCTTAGTTGGGCTTACTATGACACTATACTCTGCTATATACACACTATTTCCAATTCTTACAAATGGTGCAAAACTTTATAGCCAAAAATTGGCGGATATTCACTTTTGGTTACACTTAATTGGTGGAATAGGTATGGGTGCATTTATGGGTATGGCAGGAATTGATGGAATGCTTAGAAGAAGTATGTATGTAAATGGCGAATTTAACACCTACATGATATTAGCTGGTATTTGTGGGGCAATGTTACTAATAGCTTGGGTTGTTTTTATCTTTAATGTGATTATGAGTGTTGGACTTCGTGGGCTTATTGGAATATATATGCCAACTAAATTAAAAACAACAGATTCAGTTCCAGCACCACAAACTGTATAGATAAAAGGATATCATGTAGAGCTCTACATGATATCTATAATAACAATATAGGAGAAGAGATGGTAAATCTTGATAAAGTATCAAATCAAATAAAAACTGATGGTCTCTTTAGCTATATTTATGATGAGATGTGCGAAAAAGAGAATACAAAAGAGTTAGATCAAGATCGCATCAAAGAGTATCTATTAAAAGAGCCTCAACATTTAGATGAGTATAAAAGATTAAATAAAGAGGTAGAGATATCAAATATTCATCTAAAAGAGCTTGAAGTTTTGGATCAAGATAGCGATGATGCAAAAGAGACAAAAGAAAAAATTAATAAAAATGCAGATAAATTAAGAGCACTTGAGAAGTACTCTTTAAAATCAGAAGATAGTGCATATCCTATTTGGATAGGCTCATTAGCTGTTTTTGGTATCTTTACGATTCATAACTTTTTTGGACTTTTTACTGATGTATATCACTCAATGCCTATACTAATATATGGCTCATATCTATTTATCATTATTTATGCTTATTACTTTTACAAAAAAACTTTAAAAAAACATGATACACAATACAAAAAATATCAAAACATACTTAAAGAGACAGAAGAGTTGGTCACATATGGGCTAAATAAAGGATACTTTAGCAAATATGATATTTATGATTAGACTATTTTATCAATAAAAATATTGTTGCACTTAGTGCAACAATAATAGCAAAAACTTTAAGTGCTCTATCAAAAGTCATATTTTTTAGTCTATCTCAAGCACTTTTCTTGCATTTAGTGGTTGGACTGGTCGATTGTTTTTGCCTAAAACATTAGTAAATGAAACCAACTGCTCTTTTGAAGCTTTTATTGGTTCTTTCAAAACAAACCATCTAACACCTTCACTACAAGGAGGGGTTGTTAAAGATCCACTAAATCTATAATAATCTTTCTCTTTTGGTAAAAGATCAAGTGCATTTAATTTTGAATCTTTTAGTGAATTTTTATCACCAGCTTTTTTTGGCATATTGTTTATGATCTTATCTAGTGTTGCATTGCTTTTTCCTTCATCAATCATAACTGCTATAACTGCTAATGCACCATCTTTATTTGCATGAACTAAATGAGCCTCCATAGGAAAGTTTTTACCATCAATTTGATTCTCACTTGGAGTATGAAAATGAAACTGTTTTAATTCGAACTCTTTACCATCAATCTTTAAAACATTTCCAGCTGGAAAATTAACCTGTACAGTGTGTCCATTATTTATAACTTCAGTAGCTGTATTTGGATACTCAAGTGATAAATCTTTTAACTCTGACTCTACCGCTGATGTGATATTTATAGGTGACTGGTTTTTACCATCTTTACACATACTATACTCAGGTTTTAAATCACCCCAGTGAGCAGGACCACTCTCTTGACCATAACCCCAATGTGCACCACCTTCACTAGCGATTAACATACTACTTCCAAGCAATAAACCTGCTACCAAAACAGAAACTTTTCTCATGTTTCAACTCCTTCAAATAAAATTATAAAAAATTATAATACAGACAATTTTCTTTAAAAAAGGTTAAATTTTATTTATTAATACTATTTTATCCAATCTTGTAATCTTTTAATATCATCATAAGAGGTTAAATTTAGATGAATCGGTGTTATAGAGACATACCCATTTGCTACCGCTTCAAAATCGCATATCTGATCATCTTGACTAGGAATCCATTCAAGTGGATGGAGTCCCAACCAGTAAAACTCTTCACCTCTTGGATTTCTATGTAAGTGTGCATCATTGCCATATAGTCTAAAACCTGCTTTTGTTATTTTATACCCTTTTAAATCTTTTGGTTTTATTGGTGGTATGTTTATATTTAATAGTTTTCGATCACCCAACGGAAAAGAGGAACCAAATATCTTTAGAGCCATCTCTTTTGCGACATTGGCGGCTAATTCATATCCATAATTTGAGATATTTTGGCATCCACTTTTACAAACTTGTGAAATCGCTATAGATGGAATACCTTGTAAAACCCCCTCCATAGCTCCTGCAACTGTTCCGCTATATGTTATATCTTCACCCATATTTGCACCACGATTTATACCGCTGATGATAAGATCTGGTCTATCTTTTTCATCAAAAAGAGCATTTAGTGCTAAGTAAATGCAATCTGCAGGTGTTCCATCATCAAGCTTGAAAAAATCATCATCAAGCTGTATAAATCTAAGAGGTTTAGTGATAGTCAAACTATGTGCACAGGCTGATTTTTCTATAGTTGGTGCAACAACTGTAACTCTTGCAATCTCTTTTAGAGTATCTTTTAAGATCCTCAAACCTTCACTCTCAAACCCATCATCATTTGTTATAAGTATTTTTTTCATGGGTGCGATTATATCATAACTTTTGAGTATTTGTACTATGAGTCTATAAAAATGCGGTACATATAATGTACCAGAGTAGAACTTTTAACTTAATTCAAATACAATTTTCAATCCTTTATCAATCTTCATCATAGTAGTTGCATCGATAAAACCTCTTTTTCTGACAAATCTCTCTTTGATATCAATAGGTCTAGTTTGAAGACAATCAGCAATTGACTTTTTTGAAAGATTATTTTTAGTAGTTGGATTGATTGTAATATTTGATAGTATCAAACTCTTTTTTTCACTCCAATTTGTAAGGGGAACTACTTGAAGAATAGGTACTCTTTCATTGTATATATCATTCGTAACGATGATACAAGGTCTAATTTTCCCTGTTTCTGAACCTTTAGTTGGATTTAAATTGATATCTATAACATCACCTCTTTTATATATCATCTAACCACTCTTTTGCTTCACAATCTTTTTCATAAAGTTTAGCATACAAAGATGCTGAGTTTTTAAGCTTCTCTTGCTCATAAGCTCTTTTCATTTGCTCTAGTGCATCTCTTATCATTGAGCTTTTATCTTTAAAACCAAGCTCTTTATGAATATCTATAAAATCAACAAGCTCTTTGGTTAGTGTCACTTTTGCTTGTACCATTTTAAGCTCCTATATCAAGTACTTATATAGGTCTATTATACAAGGAAAGGTTTTAAAGTTAGATAAACCAAAAAATAGTTTTGCACACAACCATCAGCTATCATGTAGCACAACAACAAAAAGCAAAAAATCGTCAGGCTTTAACTTTTAACAGTTAATGGTTAAACACTTGTTATCATGTACCTATTTTTTATATGAGTGATATTAGCCTCTTTAGTGATTTGAAGTTTGCAAACTTTTTAAGATAACAACCTTAAACAGTTTTAGAAAAAACCATATCCAATCTTTTAAATCCCTCATCTATCTCCATTTTAGATATAGTTAGTGGTGGCAAAAATCTTAATGTATCTCTTCCAGCTTTTAAGAGTAAAACCCCACTTTTAAAACTCTCATCTATAATTTTCGCTAACATATCGCTACTTTTTATTCTCAAACCTCTCATAAATCCAAAACCAACCTCTTTTAGTATAATGTTTGGATACTTTTTGGCAAAATTTTTTAATCTATCTTCAAAATAGATCATATTTTCATCAAACTCACCACTATTTTTATATCTATCCAAAATCTCTAAAACCTTCAAAGCTGCTCTAGTACTTAGATAGTTTCCTCCAAAAGTACTTCCATGATCACCAGGAGAAAATATATCTTTTAAACTACTCATTACAACCCCTATAGGTACTCCATTTGCTATACCTTTTGCAAGAGTGATAATTTGTGGTGAAATTTCATACAGATGACAAGCCAATAACTCACCAGTTCGATAAATCCCAGTTTGAACTTCATCTATCATCAAAAGTATATCTTTTTGTTTTAAAAACTGCTCTAACTCTTGAATCTTTTTTTTATCTTGAGGCTCAACTCCACCCTCTCCTTGTATAAGCTCCAACATTACTCCAATAGTATGATCATCACAAAGCTCTTTGATCTGATCTATATCTTTAGCATACACAAACCCATCCGGAAATGGACCAAAGTAGTTGTGCATACTCTCTTGTGCTGTCGCTTTTAGAGTTGAAATACTTCTACCATGAAATGAGTGTTTTAGGGTAATAATTTTATATCGTTTGATTTTACCTTGTACCTCTCCGTACTTTCTAGCTATCTTGATAGCAGCCTCATTTGCTTCAGCTCCACTATTTGCAAAAAAACACCTCATATCAAATCCAGATTTTGTAACTAACTCTTTTGCAAGTTTTACTTGAGGCTCAATCATGTAGAGATTTGATATATGAATAATTTGATCAATTTGCTTCTTTATAGCTTGATTAAACTCTTTGTTAGCATGTCCTACACTAACCACTCCTATACCAGAGCTAAAATCGATATAATCTTTTTCTTTATCATCATATAAAGTAGCGTTAATTCCATACTTAAAATTTACATAGTTTCTAGCGTATGAGTGTAGTATATAATCTTTATCAAGTTTTTCAAACATTTTATTCTCCATTTTCTAATGAGAGATTTTACCTTTATGGAGATTAAATTTGCTTTTAAATCAAGATGAGAGTCAAAAGACCCTCATCATTTTAAGCTGCCTTTTTCAAAGCCTCTTTTGCATATTTCTCACCAAGCTCATACGCAAGTTTATTTGCTTCATGAACTTTTGGTGGTACTTTAGAGAGCATTGTTTCAATAAGAGTATCTCTATCAATTGCATTCATCATAACATTTGCAATTGCAAGTGCCACTACCGATTGAGTAATTACATTTCCAACTTCCTCTTTTGCTATAGAGATAATAGGAATTTCATATATTTTCCATCTTTTTCTATCCTCATCAGTCGGTTTTATAAGATTTGGATCTATTACAATTATACCTCCATCAGCTACTCCATCTTTAAATAGATCATAACTAACTTGTGCAACTGAGAGCATAAAATTAATTTCACCATCATTTGCATAAGGATAATATATCTCATCATCGTCCAAAGTAATATCAACAACTGTAGGTCCACCTCTTACTTGTGAAGTATAAGTAGCTGTTTTTAATCCATATCCACCAAGCTTAATCTTTGCAGCCGCAAAAATCTCACCAGCTAGAAGAACACCTTGTCCACCAACTCCTGTAAATCTCATTAATGTTCGTGCCATTGTGTCTCCTTATATCTTTTTCTCAAACTCATCTTGAGTAATTTTACCTCTTTTACCTTGATGAGCTTTTATAACTTCTTGATACATATCACAATATTCATCAGCATTTGTATCTTGATGTAAGATACCAGTTGGAAATAAATTAATTTGCTCCTCTTTACTTAGTGCATCATACTTCTTTTTAGGCATTGTGATATTATCAATCCACTCTAAATTTTCCATAGCACTTGCCATCTTATTTTTACGACCCAAATTAATATGACAGTTTGAAAGTATATCAAGATATGAAAATCCTTTATGCTCAAACGCTTTTATAAATATCTTTTCAAGCTTTCTTGGATCAAGCATCGTCTCTCTAGCCACAAAAGAGGCTCCAGAAGCGATTGCCAAATCACAACCATCAAATGTAGGATCGATATTACCCACTTTTTGCGAAACTGTCCACATACCTTTTGGAGTTGTTGGTGAAGTTTGAGAATTTGTTAAACCATAGATAAAGTTATTTATAACTATCAAAGTCATATCAATATTTCTTCTACATCCATGAATTGTATGGTTTCCACCAATTGCCAAAGCATCTCCATCACCTGCAACACAAATTACATGTTTATCCGGATTTGCCAACTTAACTCCTGTTGCATAAGCTACAGTTCTTCCGTGTGTTGTATGAATTGTATTAAAGTC
This sequence comes from Campylobacterales bacterium, assembly GCA_027081145.1. Classification (GTDB taxonomy): domain Bacteria; phylum Campylobacterota; class Campylobacteria; order Campylobacterales; family QNZT01; genus JALWLB01. The sequence continues at coordinate 13,162 of JALWLB010000064.1, read as the reverse complement.
AACATATGAACTAAATCTTCCTGAACATCCAATTCCAGAGATTACACATACATCATCTTGACTCCATCCCAATTTATCAATAGCTCTAATAAAGGCTTTTAAAATAACTCCATCTCCACACCCCCAACACCAAAGTGTTGGCATCTTTTCAAGTCTTAAATATCTATTATAATCAAACGCCATCTTAAAATACCTCTTTAACTTTATTTACAATTTCATATGGTGAGATTGCTCTTCCATTAACTTTATAAAGACCTTCAATATCAAGTCTTCCAGAAACTCTCTCTACCTCTTCTGTATATTGTCTAATATTTAGCTCAACACAAAGTACATTTTTAATTTTATCAGTCAATTCTCTAATTCTCTTTGCTGGACTAGGCCATAGTGTAATAGGTCTAAAAAGTCCTGCTTTAACTCCTTCAGATCTAAGATGTCTTATTGCCTCTTTAGCCGCGAGAGACACAGAACCATAAGCAATAATTAATACTTCACCTTTTTCACCTGTTAAATCATCGCACATAAACTCTTCATTATACTCTAACTCATCAGTATGAGCCATAACTTTATCTTCAAGTCTTTGAATAAGTTTTCTACAAGTCTCTATCTCTTCTGTTGGAAAACCTTTAGAGTCATGATGAAGTCCAGTAAAATGGTACCTATAACCTTTAAACATAGGATTTAAAACCGCTGGTTCAGTTGGACCACATTCATACGGTCTATACTCTTCTGGAGGACCATCAAATGTTTTTCTAGGAACTATACCAGCCTTTACCTCCTCTACAGTTGGAAGTATAGCTTTACCATGCATATGACCAATAGTCTCATCTGTTAAAACAATAACCGGTTGCATAAATCTATCTGCAAGATTAAATGCTCTAACAACTTCAGTATAACACTCAGCCAAATTACCAGCACACAAAGTGATAGATCTATAATCACCATGAGATGGATTTCTTGATTGTCTAACATCACCTTGAGATACACGAGTTGGAAGACCAGTTGATGGACCACCTCTCATAACATTTACAAGTACAAGTGGAACTTCTGCCATTTGAGCAAGTCCAAGATTCTCAGCCTTTAGTGAAACTCCTGGTCCAGAAGTAGCTGTCATAGCTCTTACACCACTCATCGCAGCACCTATAGCAGCACAAATACCTGCTATCTCATCTTCCATTTGAATACAAGTACCTCCAACTTCTGGTAAAAGATCAGAAATAGTATGCATTACTTCACTTGATGGAGTAATTGGATATCCACCAAAAAATTTACATCCAGCATCAACTGCAGCAATTGCTGCTAAATCATTGCCGGTTGATATTATCTCTCTAGTTGCCATTATCTTGCTCCTTGATTTAGTGACATATAATTATTTTTCACAATTGCCTCTTGTCTAGCTTTTGCTTCATCTGTTAATTTTGCAAATTTATGACCAGACGCTTTATACTCTTTTTTATCTGCTACAAAAATAGCAAAGTCAGGACAATGCAACTCGCAATCCCCACAACCTATACATGATTCAGGATGCTCAATAGAAATCATAGCTCCCAATGTTGATGAATCTGCATATACCATTGCTAATACTCCAGCAGGGCATACAGATACACAAATATCACACGCTTTACAATTATCTGTATTGATCCATACAGGCTGATCGCCTGGATTTACAGTCTCAAAAGTTCCCATATATTCTCCTAATATTCTAAATTTTATACACTCTTTAAAACTTCTGATACAGCTTTACCTATATCAGCAGGACTTACGACTACCTTTACGCCAGCTGCCTCTAAAGCCTCCATCTTTTCCTTTGCAGTTCCAGCACTACCACTTACAATAGCTCCTGCATGCCCCATAGTTTTCCCTTTTGGAGCAGTTTGACCAGCAATAAAAGCAACAACAGGTTTAGAAATTTGCTCTTTTATAAGCTTAGCTGCTTGAATTTCAAGATCGCCACCAATTTCACCAATCATTACAATCGCTTTTGTCTCATCATCAGCTTCAAACATAGGAAGTAGTTGTTTATAACTAAGACCAATAATAGGATCTCCACCAATTCCAACCGCCGTTGTAATTCCAAAGCCCTCATTGCAAACTTGATTTGCACCCTCATAAGTAAGCGTACCCGATTTTGAAATAAGACCAACACACCCTTTTTTAAAAATAGCTCCAGGCATAATTCCAATTTTACACTCACCTGCAGTTATAATTCCAGGGCAATTTGGCCCAATAGTTTTCATGTTATGTTTTGTAGCATAAGCTTTAGCGGCTTGCATATCTTTAACCGGAGCACCCTCAGTTATAATAACAGCCAACTCTACTCCAGCCTCAGCCGCTTCCATAACAGCATCACCAACAAATGCAGGTGGAACAAATATCATACTAACAGTTGCACCAGTTTGTTTAACAGCTTCACTCACTGTATTGAATACTGGTTTATCCAAATGTATCTGTCCCCCCTTATTTGGGGTAACACCGCCTACTATATTTGTGCCATACTCTAAACACTGTTTAGCATGAAAAGTTCCCTCTTTTCCAGTAAAACCTTGAACAATTACTTTTGTATCTTTATTTACTAAAATACTCATTATATCTCTCCTTTTGCAGCAGCTACAGCCTTTTTAGCTCCATCACCTAAATCATTTCCAACAATTAAATTTGGAATATTTGCATTTTTTAAAATTTCGGCCGCTTCAGGAGCATTTGTTCCATCCAATCTAACAATCACAGGTACATTTACATCTGTAGTTTTTGTAGCTTCAATAATACCATTTGCAATTCTATCGCATCTTACAATTCCACCAAAAATATTTACAAAAATGGCTTTTACTTTTGGATTTTTCAAAATAATTTCAAAACCTTTTGAAACTGTTTGAGCATTTGCACTTCCGCCAACATCTAAAAAGTTTGCAGGTGTTCCTCCCATATGATTTATAGTATCCATAGTACCCATAGCAAGTCCAGCCCCATTTACCATACAACCTATCTCGCCATCAAGTGCTACATATGAAAGTCCATATTTTGCAGCTTCAACTTCATCAGGATCCTCTTCACTCAAATCTCTCATCGCTAAAATTTCAGGCTGTCTGCCAAGTGCAGAGTTATCAAATCCCATCTTTCCATCAAGTGCAATAAATTCTCCATCTCCTGTTCTTACAAGTGGATTTATCTCTATCAATTCTGCATCTTTATCCATATAAAGTTTATAAAGTTTTTGAGCAAAACCAATAATATTTTTTTGCTCCATCTTATCACTTATTCCAAGACCAAAAGCCAAAGATCGTCCATGAAAAGCTTGAAAGCCAATAGTTGGATCAACTGGTACTACCACAATTTTTTCAGGAGTTTTTTCGGCAACACTCTCTATATCCATACCACCTTCAGTTGATGCCATAATAATTGGCATTTCAAGTTTTCTATCAAGTACAACAGATAAATAAAACTCATCTTTAATATCAACACCATCTTCTATATAAACTTTTTGAACCAATTTTCCCTCAGGTCCAGTTTGGTGTGTTACTAAAGTCATTCCAAGCATTTCATCAGCTAGTTTTCTAACTTCATCAAGACTTTTGGCAAGTTTAACTCCACCACCAAGTCCTCTACCACCTGCATGAATTTGTGCTTTTACTACCCATATAGGACCACCAAGTTCTTTTGCATTCTCTACTGCTTCATCAACACTAAATGCTATTTTCCCTTTAGGAGTAGGTATTCCATACTCTCTAAAAATCTGCTTTGCTTGATATTCATGTATATTCAATTTATACTCCTTTAATTTATTTAGTTAACTAAAAAAATTGCTATTTTTTAATATATCTATAGACTCTTGAATTGAAGCAACAGACTTAGCAAACTTCTTTTTCATCTCATCATCAAGTTTTAATTCAATTATCTCTTCAACTCCATTGGCTCCAATAACAACAGGAACACCAACAACAATATCTTTATAACCATACTCACCATCAAGCATCACTGCTGATGGAAAAACAGTTTTAGAATCATCAAGCATCGACTCTACCATAGCTGAAATCGCTCGACCTGGAGCATAATATGCCGAAGTTTTAAGATACTTTACAATCTCTGCTCCACCCTCTTTTGTCTTTTCAACGATATCTTCCATATCCTCTTTTGAAATTAATTGATCAAGTGGCACTCCACCAACAGTTGAAATTTCAGGATATGGAATCATATTTTGTCCATGATCACCAATAACCATAGCCCTTGTTTGACCTGAACCAAAACCAACTTTTTTATTAATCTGATAAGCCATTCTTGAGCTATCCAATGCTCCAGCCATACCAATAATTCTATTTCTCTCCCAACCTGTTTCAATATGAGCGATATAGGTCATCACATCAAGAGGATTTGACACCACAAGTATAATTGCATTTGGAGAATATTTTTTTATATCTGAAACAACCTCTTTCATAATTTTTGCATTTATATTGAGAAGATCAGCTCTTGTCATCTCTGATCTTCTTGGAACTCCAGCAGTTATAACTACTATATCACAATCTCTCATATCGCTTGGAGTTGGAGCTGCTGAAACAATAGTACCTTTTGGTGAATAGTTTGTAGATTGCCCTATATCTATCGCTTTTCCAATAGCAACCTCTGGTACTATATCAAACAGTACAATTTCTCTAACTGTACCAACCATTGCCAAACTATAGGCTGCTGTAGCTCCTACAAAACCGGCTCCAACAATTCCAACTTTTCTTCCAACCATCAACTCTCTCCTTACTTTTTAACTTCAATTCCAAATGTAAATCCAGATTTTACCTTTTCAATAAGCTCTGGCAATATATCTTGATACTCTCCAACTATTCCATAATCTGCATGTCCAAAAATAGGAGCTTTTGCATTATGATTTATTGCTATTATTGTATCTGATTCTTTCATACCAGCTAAGTGTTGAATTGCACCAGAGATTGCAGCTGCAATATATACTTTTGGTCTAACAGTCTTTCCAGTTTGACCAATTTGTCTTGCATACTCTGCATACCCACCATCAACTGCCGGTCTGCTCGCACCCCACTCAGCATTTATACCTTGTTCCCTTAGAGCTTCTACCAACTCTTTGATAAGCTTTAACTCATCAATCTCACCAGTTGGTCTTCCACCACTTACAATAATATCAGCCTCAAAAAGATTTTGAAGTCCTCCATCGCCTCTGACAGTTTCAATAATTTTAGCACTAAAATCGCTCTTTGTAAGCTTTGGTTTAAAAGTAGTTACTTGACCCTCTCTTTTAGGATCTGACTTAGGAATCTCAAAGGTACCAGCTCTTGTAGTTGAAATTTGAGGACAAACAAATCCTACAATAGTTGCTAATTTACTCTCACCATAAGTTGGTCGTCTTGATTCTAATATAGGAGCAAATATCTTTTTCTTCTTTCTATCAATATGTTCACCAATTAAAAGCTCTGTACAATCAGCTGTAACACCACTATCAGTTTTTACACCAATTCTAGGTGCTAACTCTCTTCCTGCTGTAGTAGCAGCAAAAAGTGCAATTTCTGGCTTTATTTTTTTAATCACTTGATCAAAAATAGAGGCAAATGGTAAAATCAAATACTCCTCTAATCGATCATCTTCGACAACAATAACTTCATCACTACCATGAGCTATTAAAGTTTTTGCTTCATCTTTGATATCTTTACCTATCAAAAGAGTAGTAACTTTAGTATCATTACCAAGCTCATTTGCTAAACTTCTTGCTGGAGTTAAAAGCTCTAGTGATGATCTAGTGACTTTAGAGTTAGCAACCTCTGCCCAAGTTAAAATACCTCTAGCATCGCCTCTAAAATCTTCTATCTCAAAATCTGGTCTTTTTTTCTCTTTTTTCTCTTTTGTGGCTTTCTCGTGAACTTCACTTTTTCCAGCTTGAATATTTTTGATCATATTCTCTACTAATTCAGTACTATTTTTTCCTTCACTCATACTCACAGGAGGTCGGTCACTTTTAATACTTACAACTTTTGCTACAATTGTAGGTGAGCCACTAAGTCCAATCTTTTCATCACTAAGTCCAATGTCATCTATATTAAATACTTTAATGTCACTCTCTCTTGCTTTAATGGCACCAGCTAGTGTCGGTCTTCTTGGAGCAATTCCTGTTGGAGTGATCGATAACATACAAGGCATTGGAACCTTCATCATTTGATATCCACCCTCAATAATTCTCTTTGCAATTATTGAGTTATCTTCACTTTTAACACTCTCTATAAAAGTGGCTTGTGGAATACCCATATTTTCAGCAACTTGAGAAGGTACATGAGCTGTATCACCATCACTTGTTTGCCTTCCAGCAACAATAACAAAAGGCTCTTTTGAATCTTTGCTAAATCCTAAATGTTTTAATAATGTAGCAATTGCTAAACCTGTTGCATAAGTATCACTTCCTCCAAGCCTTCTATCTGATAGTAAATATGCTTCATCATATCCCATAGAGATCGCTTTTTTTAATGATTGCTCAAAAGATGGAGGTCCCATTGAACAGACAATAAGTTTTGCATCAGGGTTTTGCTTTTTTAATTGTAAACCTGCCTCTAAACCAAAAGAGCAATCAACATTAATAATTGATTTAGCTTTTGTCCTATCCATCAATCCATCTTCTCCCATACGCATCTCTGTAGGGAGTGGCACTTGTTTAATTAAACTAATTATTGTTAAAGCCATTATTTTTCTCCATCTGCTATTGTTATTCTTTTACATATACTCATAATCAGGTCCATCCCCACCATATGGTGGTATCCAAGTTATTGCACTATTTGGAGATTTGATATCACAAGTTTTGCAATGAACACAATTTTCAGCATGAATTCTTAACTCTTTTTCTCCACTTTTATCAATATGCAACTCATACACCTCCGCAGGACAAAAGTATTGACAAGGAGCACCATAAATATCTATATTTCTTTTCATTTTCTCTTCATCTACTACCAAATGAACAGGTTGCTCTTCATCATGTTTTGCTTTTGAATAAAATACATCAGTAACTTTATCAAAAGTTAAAACTTTATCAAACTCTAACTTATCAGCAAACCTCTCTTTAAATAGAGCTTTATCATATTCACTCAAAGGTTTTAATGTTTCATTATCCTTTTCAATACTCAATCTGCCTAATAATCCAGCACCACCAGTAAGCAGTTGTGTTGCAAATTGCAAACCACCTTTAACTAACCCTTTTGAAAATGCTTGTCTAAAATTTCTAGTTTTATAAAGCTCTTTATGGATAAAACTATCATTAAAAGCTTTTTCATAGTTTGAAAGTTCATTTTCACTAAAATCATCCTTTTTAAGTGCATTAGCAGCAGTTGATGCAGCAAGCATTCCAGATTTTATACTAAGATGCACCCCTTTTAATGCTGGCATTGCAACAAGCCCTGCACTATCTCCTACTATCATCAAATTATCAGTGTAAAGTTTTGGAATAGAGTAATATCCTCCCTCAGGCAGAGTTTTAGCACCAAACTCTTTAATCGTTCCACCCTCTAAAATTTTTGATACAAAAGGGTGGGTTTTCCATACTTGCATCGCAGCATGAATATCAAAAGTAGGATCTTTATAATCAAGTCCTACAACTAAACCTAAAGCAACTCTATTATCACTCAGCCCATAAATAAATCCTCCACCAAATTCATCATTTTCTAAAGGATAACCCATAGTATGATAAACTTGGCCTGCCTCTATATTTCCATCTGGAACACTCCAAAGCTCTTTTATTCCCAAAGAGTAAACTTGCGGATTTTTACCAGCATCAAGATCAAACCTATCTATAACCGTTTTAGCCAAATTACCTCTGGTACCTTCAGCTAAAATGGTTATTTTTGCATGAACTTTTGTCCCTTCTTGATAATTTGGCATCTTATTACCATGATGATCAATTCCTGTATCTTTTGTTTTAACTCCAACAACTCTGCCTTCATCATACAAAATCTCATCAACTGCAAAACCTGTATATATCTCAACGCCTTTTGACTCAGCAATCGTTGCTAAATATTTGCAAAGTTTTCCAAGTGATGTTATTTTATTACCAATATTATTCATATATGGCGGATGAAATGGCAATGCAAAAGAGCTATCTGCAGATAATCTTACAGTGGTATCTTTTGTTACTTCACTATCAAATGGTATCTCACTAAAATCAACATAAGGTAACAACTCTTTAAATACATCTGGTTTAATAACTGCACCAGATAGTATATGAGCACCAATAGAATCACCCTTTTCGATCAACATTATTCTCTTTGATTCACCTCTTTCATGCAAAATATTGGCAAGATGAATCGCCGTGGATAAACCAGATGGTCCACCACCAACTATCAATACATCAGTTGAAACAATATTACTATTTTCCATTGTACCCCCACTGTTTAAGTTTTGATCTCATATTCTCTCCTTCCAATTTGGTATAAGTCATTATTATAAGTATCATTAATTACAGTTACTGGAAAATCTTTTACCTCTATTTTTCGAATAGCCTCTGGTCCCAACTCTTCATAAGCAATAATTTCAGCACTTAATATCTTTTTACCAAGAAGAGCTCCTGCACCTCCAGTTGCACCAAAATAGATAGCCTTATGTTTTGCACACGCATCAATTACATCTTTGCTTCTTTTGCCTTTACCTATCATACCTTTTAATCCAGCTTCAATCAATCTAGGAGAGTAGCTATCCATTCTATAACTTGTTGTAGGACCAGCACTTCCTATAGGATCACCAGGTTTTGGAGGAGTAGGACCAACAAAATAGATCACTGCTCCTTTTAATTCAAATGGCAACTCTTTTCCAGCATCCAATAGATCAACCAACCTTTTATGAGCGGCATCTCTTGCTGTATAAAGTATTCCGCTTAAATTTACAATATCACCACTTTTTAGTTTTATTACATCTTCATCACTCAAAGGGGTCGTTAAGTTATAAGTTTTACTCATCTTTTCACCTTACAATACTATATGAGAGTGTCTTGAGCTATGACACTGGACATTAACACTAACTGGTAAACTTGCTATATGGCATGGGTTTGCTTCTATATGAACTGCTAATACACTCTCAGTTCCACCCATACCCATAGCACCAATACCAAGTTTATTTAACTCATCTTTTATGCTTTTTTCAAGTTCAGCCATCTCTGGATCATCATTGATTGAACCAATATCTCTAAATAGTGCATGTTTACTAGAAATCGCAGCTTTTTCAAATGTGCCTCCAATTCCAACTCCAACAGTTAATGGTGGACATGGATTTGGTCCAGCATCTGAGACAACCTGTTTTACATACTCTATAACACCCTCTTTTCCAGCAGCTGGAGGCAAAACTGTAGCTCTTGAGACATTTTCACTTCCTCCACCTTTTGCGGCATACTCAATATCAAGTTTATCACCCTCAACTATATCAAAATGTATAATAGCTGGTAAATTATAACCTATTTTATCTTTTAAGTTTTTTCGTGAAAATGGCTCACATGTAGAGGCTCTTAAATAACCTTTTTCATAACCAATTCTTGTACCTTCATTTATAGCATCTTTTAAACTGCCACCTTTAATCTTTAAATCTTCTCCAACTTTTACAAAAAATACTCCCAAACCGGTATCTTGACATAATGGTCTTGACTCACTCGAAGCAATCTTTGCATTTTCTAAAAGTTGTCTTAAAACCTCTTTGCTAACTGGACTTTTTTCATTTTCATAAGCCTCTTTCATAGACTCTAATGCATCTTTTGGCAAATTATATGCAGTATGAATTACCATTTTACTAATTGCATCTACAATCTCTTTATACTCTAACTCTCTCAATTGTGTTCCTTTTTGGTAAAAAAATTACTTTTTTTCAATATATTAACTAAAGCAGCAACAGAGGCAACAGATTTAGAAAATCTATCTTGCTGTAATTTACTAAGATGAATCTCATCTATAATTCTTTCAACTCCACCAGCTCCAATCATAGCTGGAACTCCGCTAACAATATCCCTATGTCCAAACTCTCCATCTAAATAGACTGCACATGAGTATATCTGTTTAGTATCTCTTAAAATTGCTTCAACCATCAACGCAGCCGATTTTGCAGGTGCATAATAGGCTGAGCCTGTTTTTAATAAACTTACAATTTCAGCTCCACCATTTTTTGTATTTTTAACCACCTCTCCAATCTCTTCAGAATCCAAAAGATCTGAAATTGGTACACCAGCAACTGTTGTAAATTTAGCTAAAGGTACCATATCATCTCCATGACCACCCATAACAGAGGCTCTAATTTGTCCTGCTCCAAACTGCAATTTTTCATAAATAAAATGAGCCATTCTTGCACTATCTAGTATTCCACCCATTCCCATAACTCTCTCTCTTGGAAAGCCACTCTCTTTTAGTGCAACATAAGTCATCGCATCTACTGGATTAGAGACTACTATAATTATAGCCTCAGGTGCATATTTTTTGATATCTTTTACAATTTTCTTTGTAATTTCAGCATTATTAAGAAGCAAATCATCTCTACTCATTCCAGGTGTTCTTGGAGCTCCAGCTGTTAATACAACTACATCACTATTAGAAATATCTTCTGGTTTTAGTGCAGCTCTTACAACAGTATGTTGTCTAGCTGCATTTGCAGCTTGAGACATATCAAGAGCTTTTCCCTTAGCTATATCTGTATCTCTACCACGAAGTACAACTTCATGACACAAACCATTCATAGCTAAGATAAAAGCAACTGTGGATCCAACATTACCGGTTCCAGCAACTGTAACTTTTTTACTTTTTCCCATATAACCTCCAATATTTATTCAAATGTACTAACTGGCAATTTGATATGCCAGTTAGTATTTTAGTAGTGATTTAAATCGAATCAATTATTGAATTTAAAGTTGTAGATGGTCTCATAGCTTTCTCAGCTTTTGTATCATCTGGGTGAAAATACCCTCCAATATCTTGAGGCTTACCTTCGATAGATAATAACTCTTCAAGTATTTTATTTTCATTCTCTTTTAAAGCTTTTGCAATTGGAGCAAACTGATCTGCCAACTCTTTATCATCACTTTGATTTGCTAAAGCATCTGCCCAATATTGAGCTAAGAAAAAGTGACTTGCTTTATTATCAGGCTCTCCACACTTTCTTGATGGTGCTTTATTATTATCAAGATAGGCCTGATTTGCTTTATCAAGAGCTTCAGTTAATACTTTTAATCTTTTAGAAGGATGTTTTTGTTCAATAAATCTCAAAGACTCAGCCAGAGCTAAAAACTCTCCCAAACTATCCCATCTCAAATGTCCTTCAGCCAAAAATTGATCAACATGCTTTGGAGCAGATCCTCCAGCACCAGTTTCAAACAATCCTCCACCTGCAAGAAGTGGTACAATAGAGAGCATCTTAGCACTAGTACCAAGCTCTAAAATTGGATACATATCTGTTAAGTGATCTCTTAATACATTACCTGTAACCGCTATTGTATCTTTTCCCTCTCTAACTCTAGCGTTTGTATATGCAGTTGCTGAAGCAACATCCATAATTTGAATATCAAGTCCTGAGGTATCATGATCTTTTAAATACTCATTTACTTTTTTTATCAGATTTGCATCGTGAGCTCTTTTTTCATTTAGCCAAAATATTGCCGGATTTCCTGTAAGTCTGGCTCTTTCAACTGCAAGTCTAACCCAATCTTTAATAGGTATATCTTTGGTTCTACTAAGTCTCCAGATATCACCCTTTTGCACATTGTGACTCATTAAAACATTACCATTTTCATCTTTAACTTCCATAACACCATCTTCGGCAACTTCAAATGTTGTTGGATGAGATCCATACTCTTCAGCTTTTTGTGCCATAAGACCAACATTTGAAACATTTCCCATAGTTGCAACATCAAATTGGCCATTTTTAACACAATCTTCAACCATACCTTGATGAAATAGTGCATATGAAGAATCAGGAATTACAGCAACACACTCTTGAAGTTTTCCATCTCTATTCCACATCTTACCACCATCTCTTACAACAACTGGCATAGAGGCATCAATAATAATATCATTTGAAGCATGAAGATTTGTGATACCTTTATCTGAATCAACCATAGCCATAGGCGGTTGAACATCATAAGTAGCCATAATTGCATCTTCAATTTCAGCTTTTTTATCGGCTGGTAACCTTTCTAATTTTTTATAAAGATCTCCAAGACCTAAATTTGAGTTATAACCAATCTCTTCAAACTCTTTAGCATATTTATCAAACACATCTTTAAAATAGATTTCAACTGCATGACCAAACATAATTGGATCAGAAACTTTCATCATAGTAGCTTTTAAATGAAGTGACCATAAAACCCCATTTTTCTTAGCATCATCTAAAGTTTTTTGTAAAAAAGATCTTAAAGCTTCTCTTGACATAAAAGTAGCATCTAACACCTCTTTGTCTTGAATATCATCCAATTTTTTAAGACACTTTCCATTAAGCTCAATTGTAATACTACCTGCACCATCTTTAATAACAGATTGCTCATTAGCAAAAAAATCATTCTCTCCACCCATATGAGCTACATAAGCTTTAGAAGGGTTTTCAAAAGGTTTTAGTTTGTGTGGATTTTTTTTAGCAAAATTTTTAACAGCCGCTGCTGCTCTACGATCTGAATTTCCCTCTCTTAAGACTGGATTAACGGCTGAGCCTAAACATGTCGCATATCTCTCTCTAATAGCCTTTTCTTCGTCTGTTTTAGGATCCTCTGGAAAGTCAGGCAAATTATAACCTTGAGATTGAAGTTCTGCTATACAATCTTTTAATTGAGGAATTGAAGCAGAAATATTTGGAAGTTTTATGATATTTCCCTCCGGTTCTTTAACCACAGTACCAAGATAGGCCAACTCATCATCAACTCTTTGATCTTCAGTTAAATATTCAGGAAAAGTTGATAAAACTCTACCTGCAAGTGAAATATCTCTTAACTCTACATCCACATCTGCCACTTTTGTAAAAGCTTTTACAATCGGTAACAGTGAATAGGTTGCCAAAGCTGGAGCCTCGTCAATTTTAGTCCAAATAATTTTTGATGTCATAATTTCATCCCTTAAATTTTAAATTTGAGTCTATATGTTATCTATTTTTCTATTTACTTTAGCAAGAGTGTTACAAAACATCACTTTTTAATGAAGTATTTTTGTATAAGTGTTACACTATT
>JALWLB010000063.1 GCA_027081145.1 Campylobacterales bacterium | reverse complement strand
AATAGTTTTAAACAAAGATGGCAAAGCTTTTGAAATTAGTAGAGATAAGTTTGGTAATGAGATAAAAAGAGAGTTAATAAAACTAGATACAAAAGAGTTAAAATGAATCCAGAAAATAGCAATATAGAGGAGTTTAAAGAGGTTGATCTATACCCTGAGGTTATTGAGGGGGTTGATATAGATCTTGCAGTTAAAAACTCTTTATTGTTTAGCAAAATTGATGATAAAATTTATATACTACTTTCAAAAGAGAGTATGAGTGATGGATTTAACTTACTCTCAAAACTGGAGTTGGATTTTCCTATAGCATTTTTGGATGCAGACTCATTTCAAAGACTCTATCATAGATTTTTAGAGTTAAAAACAGACAAAGAGTTATCCTCCTCTATCGATACTGAGAGTGAGAGTGAACTTTTAGATGAAGATATCTCTTTGAGTGAATTTTTACAAACAAGCTCAGATATTTTAACCTCTGAAGAATCAGCTCCTATTATCAAATTTGTAAATTCACTATTTTATCAAGCTGTTAAAAAAAGAGCTTCAGATATACATATAGAGACTCATGAAAAAAGAGGGGTTGTAAGATATAGAATAGATGGAGTTTTACACAAACATGTAGATTTGGATAAAAAGATTATTTCACTTGTTATTAGCCGTATAAAGGTTATATCAAATTTGGATATTTCAGAAAAGAGAATCCCTCAAGATGGAAGAACCCAAATTAAAATTGCTGGTAAAGGTTTGGATATTAGAGTTTCAGTTTTGCCAACCTATCATGGTGAGAGAGTTGTTATGAGAATACTTATGGAATCTAGTGAAATTCCAACTTTGAATGAACTTGGATTTACTCAAAATCTTACAAATAAATTTAACAAGCTTTTACAACACTCTCATGGTATGATTTTAGTGACCGGTCCTACTGGAAGTGGAAAATCAACCACTTTGCACACATTTTTACAAACTGTAGCTACAAATGACAAAAATATACTCACAATTGAGGATCCAGTAGAGTACAAGAGTGAAAATATAAACCAAATTCAAGTAAATACAAAAACAGGATTAACCTTTGCAGCAGGATTAAGATCTATTTTAAGACAAGATCCTGATATTGTAATGGTTGGAGAGATTAGAGATAAAGAGACAGCTGAAATTGCAATTCAAGCAGCTCTTACTGGTCACTTGATGCTTTCGACTTTGCATACAAATAACACTGCAGCCGCAATTACTAGACTTATTGATATGGGAGTTGATGATTTTTTAATTAGCTCATCTTTGCTTGGAGTATTAGCCCAAAGACTTGTTAGAAAGTTGTGTCCAGTGTGTAAAGAAGAGGATGAATTGCCAAAAGATATAAAGGATGAATTTAATATAACAAATGGAGCAAAAATATACACTTCAGTAGGTTGTGCAAAGTGTAATTTTAGTGGTTTTGTAGGACGAAGAGCCGTTGGAGAGCTCTTAATTATGGATGATGAAGTCAAAGTTATGTTAAAAAATAGAATGAACGATTTTGAGATAAGAGATGCGATGAAAAATAAAGGCATGAAATTGATTCAAGAGCAATTAGTTGAGTTACTATTGGCTGGTGAAACATCACTCAAAGAGATAATTAGGGTAGGTTTAAAAGATTGATTTTTAAATATAGCGGTTATGATAGCAGTGGCAAGAGAGTAAAATCGAGAATAGAAGCAAATGATATAGACGAAGCTAAGCTAAAATTAAAAGCTAGAGGGATATTGTATGATACTTTACATGAATCTAGTGAATCGATATTTAAAAATTTAAAATTTAGAAAAAAACCAGAACTTGCAAATAAAAAATTGGCAAATTTATCAAGAAACTTAGCCATATATCTAAAATCTTCCATCCCAATTGTAAATGTAATTAAACTGATGAAATCTCAATATGAGCATGATAATATTATGCTTGATTTTTTAAATTCACTTGAAAATAGCATGGATGAGGGACATAGCTTTTATGATGCTCTTGAAAATCAGACTATAGTACAAATCCCGTCATTTTATAAACAATCCATCAAAGTTGCTCAAGAGAGTGGAGCTTTGAGTGAAGTACTCTTTGAAATGGCTAGATTTATAGATGAACAATCCCAAGTGAGTGCAAAAGTAAAACAAGCTTTAATCTATCCTATGATAATTGTAATTGTCTCTATATTTTTAGTAGCGATGATGCTTAGTGTTGTAGTTCCAAAAATAACTCAAATGTTTGCACAAATGAAACAAGAGTTACCCCAAATTACAAAGTTTGTCATTGCAACTGGTGATTTTTTGGGTGAGTATTGGATAGTCATTGTTGTTGCGATTATTATATTTTCAGCAATTTTTAGTTACTTTTTAAAAACTTCATATAAATTTCGATATATTTTTGATCTAATTTTATTAAAACTTCCATTTTTTGGTCCAGTTATAAAGACATTTGAGTTAGCTAGATTCTCTTATATTACTTCAGTTTTATCAAACTCAGGTGTTACTTTTGTACATGCTGTAAAATTGGCTAGTTCGATTTTGGATAACAAAGTGATACAAAAAGAGTTTGAAGAGGCTTCAAAAGATGTAGTTGAGGGTAAAAAACTCTCAAATTCACTACTAAAACATGGCTCTAATATCGATAAATCTTTTATCCAAGCTATAGCTTTAGGAGAAGAGACTAGTGAAGTGGCACTTGTTATGGAAAATTTGGCAAATTTATATTTTGAAGAGAATAAAGATAAAATTGCGATGTTTTTAGCAGTGTTAGAGCCTATGTTGATACTTGTTGTTGGTGGTATTATAGCTGTTATTGTTATTGCTATGTTATTACCTATCTTTTCTATGAATTTAGCAGGAGTGTAAATTTGTTAGTAGCACCTAGTATTTTATCGGCCAATTTTGGCTGTTTGGATCTGGAAGTAAAAGCCATTTGTGAAGCTGGTTGTGATTTGGTTCATGTAGATGTTATGGATGGGCATTTTGTACCAAATTTAACAATTGGACCAGTTGTGGTAAAAAGTGTTAAAAAAGCTTCCACAAAACCTCTTGATATTCATTTGATGGTTGAGAACAACCCCTTTTTTGTTGATCTATTTGCTTCAATAAAGCCAAAATATATCTCATTTCATATCGAAGAAGAAAAACATCCTCACAGATTAATCCAAAAGATAAAAAGTTATGACATTAATGCGGCAATTGTGCTAAATCCACACACACCGCCAGAATCTATCGAATATCTTTTAAATGATCTTGATATGGTGCTTTTAATGAGTGTAAATCCTGGATTTGGTGGACAAAAATTTATACCAAGTGTAATTGAAAAATCAAAAAGATTAAAAGAGATGATTTTAAAAAATAATTCAAAATGTTTAATCGAAGTTGATGGTGGAGTAAATGATAAAAATATACATCTTTTAAAAGATGCTGGAGTAGATATAGTAGTAGCTGGAAGTTATATCTATAAAAGTAGCGATTATAAAAAGGCAATTGATAGTTTAAAAGTATGACAAGAGTTAAAATTTGCGGTATTACAAACTTAGATGATGCTTTATATGCTACAAAAGCTGGAGCCGACGCAATTGGATTTGTCTTTTATGAAAAGTCTCCTAGATATATTAATGTAAAAAAGGCACTTGAAATTTCAGATGCTTTAGCTCCATTTGTTGAAAGAGTAGGGCTATTTGTAAATAAAAGTCCAAAAGAGATAAATCAAATATGCCATAAAGCCAAAATCTCTCTAGCTCAAATACATTTTGATGTAGATGAAGAGTTTTGTAAAGAGTTGGATGTAAAGTATATAAAAGTGATACGAGTAAAATCAAAAGAGGATATTTTATCACTACAAGATAGTAACTACTATCTTATAGATTCATTTGTAAAAGAGTTTGGAGGAGTTGGCAAAAGGGTAAATTTGAAATACTTTGATGGAGTTGATTGCTCAAAATTTATCTTAGCTGGTGGACTTAGTAGTGAAAACTTAAAAGATGTGTTAAAATATAACTTTTATGGAGTTGATGTTAGTAGCTCTGTTGAGATAGAAAAAGGGAAAAAAGATAGATCTAAAGTATTAGAGTTTATAAAAATGGCAAAAAATGGATAAATTTGATTCACTAATAGATAAATTAAAATCATCACCAATTTCATCTGATGAATTTGATAACTATCTAAAAAGGATAAATAGAGTTAGTGATTTAGAGATTGATCTTGAACTGTTACAATTTTTTGGATTGCCTATTGTAAAAGAGAGAGATAGTGTGTATCTAAAAACATTTAAAAATAGTTTCAAAGATGAAGAGTTTTGTATAGTTGATATCGAAACAAATGGAAGCTCACCAATAAAACATCAAATCATAGAACTTGGTGCAATAAAGTATAAAAATCAAAAGATAGTAGATAGATTTAGCTCACTAGTATATGCTGAACATATTCCTGATATAATTGTTAATTTAACAGGTATTCAAGAAAAAGATTTAAAAAATGCACCATCTCTTAAAAAGGTACTACATGATTTCAAGCTCTTCTTAGCAGATAGCGTTTTTGTAGCCCATAATGTAAAATTTGATTACAATTTTATTTCACAATCTCTAAAAATAGTTGGCATAGAGGAGTTATTAAATAGAAGATTGTGTACTGTTGATTTAGCTAGAAAAACTATTCAAGCCGATAAACATGGTTTGAAATTTTTAAAAGCTCACCTAAATATAGAGGATGATAACCACCATAGAGCATACTCTGATGCTTTGAGTGCACTCAAGATTTTAAATGAGTGTTTTAAAAATCTACCAACAGATATAAAAACAACCGAAGAGTTAATAGCATTTGCTACTACAAATACAAAAAAGAAAAAGAAGAAAAAAGTTGATGAGAGTTAGAGTCTATTATAAAGATACCGATTGTGGTGGTATTGTTTATCACTCTAGGTATTTTGATTTTTGTGAAATGGCTAGAAGTGAACTATTTTTTTCCAATAACCAATCCCCTATAAAAGATAACTGTCACTTTGCTATCAAAAATATCGAAGCAAATTTCATAAAACCTGCTCGTTTGGGTGATATGCTTGATATAAAGACAAAGCTTTTAAAACTAAAATATACAAGCTTTAGCTTAGAGCATCAAATATTTAAAGATGAAAATTTGATTTTTCAAATGGAGATTTTATTAGTAAATTTATGCAAAGATGGAAAAGTTCATAAAATAGATGAACAAAGAAAATCTTTTTTACTATCTGTTGTTGGGGTCAGGGTTTGACTTTTGCCTTTTTTGCGATCAAAAGGCAAAAGTCAAACCCTGACCCCAAAATTGAAGTGTGAAATAGTGTAACAC
>JALWLB010000062.1 GCA_027081145.1 Campylobacterales bacterium | reverse complement strand
GCTCTAGTTTGGTTTGCTTTATCTAGCTTTACTTTTTTGCCATACTTATAATAAAATTCACTAGCAAAAATAGATGATATCAAAATATTTAAGATTAAAATAGCTTTCATAAATCGCATTGTACCAAGATAAGATTAATTAATGGCAACTCTAAAAACTCTTAACCCACCACATCTTAAATGCTAAGCTAATTGTACTAGTATAGCCAATATCTATAAATCGAATCTTTTTATTTGAATCAAATATAAATATCGTAGGAAATCCACTAACTTTAAATGCTTTAGCGATTGAGCTATCTTTATCATGTAGAGTTTTTAATCCAATATCTTTTGGTTTTGTTTCACTAACTGCAATGCTCAATACATCAAAATATTTTGAAATAGTTTTAATATTTGGTTTTTGTAATTTACACACACTACACCAAGGAGCCCAAAAATAGACCAGCAAAGGTTTTGAACTATTTTGGTATTTGGATATCAGTGAAGTATCTATATCATCTATATCTGGCTTTTTAAAATAGCTTATAACATTGCTTAAGATAAAAACAGCAACAATTATAAAAAGGATATCTTTTAGGTATTTTTTCAAGGTTGCCAAACTTCTCCATGATCTCCTACAATTGTTACATCATCGATTCCTCCAACTAAAACATTATAACCACTATCATCTGTACTATTTGTAACAATATTATTTTTTAGTGTTAATTTTTCAAGCTTTACTCCACCTCCCATCCAAGGAGTAAACGCTGGACCATCATTATTTGATAAGTTATTATCCTCTATTACTATACTATTTGTTCCATCTTTACTAATTTTTGTATGACCACTTCCATAAACCAATCCTGCTTTTTTATTATAATTTATATCATTATGATGATAGATTATATTATCAGCTGCTGGAGATTTTGCACCTGCCTCATCATTATCATGTAGATAATTTCCTGCTACTTCTATATCAATATTTGTACTCATATCTATCCCATATTGGGTGTTGTTAGATGAAATATTTGAATAGATCAAAGCTTTTGCAACTGATTGAACTTTAAAATCAATTCCTATAAATCCACCACTGACTATATTATAGCGAATTGTTATATTTGAGTTTTTTAGCGGATCATTGGTGTAAAATGAGATACCACTATTGTAACTATCTGTTTGATTACCCACATTTTTCACCTCTATAAACTCTACAAGAATATTTCCTTTTGCTTCGTAGCCATTTATACCATGCTGTTTTTCACCTAAATTTTGTTTATCAACTGTAAAGTTTCTTACTATTATATTTTTTCCATGAAGATTTACAACTGAATCTTTGCCTAAATTATTTAGTATAGTTTTTCCAATTCCAGCACCCTCTAGTATAATATTATCTTTTAAAATAATCCCATTTTCTATATCTATACTACACTCTGGCATGATAACTTTTCCACCACCATTTTCATAAGCTTCATCAAGCTTTGCTTGGAGAGCTTTTTGATTACACTCATCTTTGCTTAAGTTATACTCATTTGAGACACTAAATCCTTGAAATCCCCAATTTGGATTTTGTAACTTTATACACTCATTTGTTTTAACTCTTTTAAATTCATTATCTTTGCAAGTTTCACTTGATGTTGGTATGTAAGTATCCCCATTTTCAATATTATTATCTCTTGACTCTTTCGATGAACCACCACATCCAACAAAAGATATCATAGTTACTAATATAAAATAATTTAAAGCTTTTTTCACCATTGTAATCCCTCACATTAAACAAGTAATTATTCTATCTAAAAATAGTTAATCTCTATTGAAGTAGCATCTGAAGGATCTAAGATTTTAATATCTTTTCTTTTTAATTTTATCTTTTCATATACATATATTGGGGATTTTTCAACTATTTTAGAAGCTTCAATCTCTATTAATATTTTATCTTTATCACTACTGTACTCCCAAAAGAGTTTATTTTGATAATTTATTGATTTTTTAATCAAACCTGCGTATCTATTGATTAAATAGTACCAATTTTTATTTGCATCTTGAAAATAACCATTTAAATGATTTAACACTTCATTGCTTGATTCAACCAGCACCTTTATAGTCTCATACTTCTCATTTGTATGAATCTTTTTTTGATATGTTATATACCTATTATATTTTGGATGTTTATAAGATAGAGTTGTTGTTCCAAGTAGTGAAAAAAAACTAAAATCAAAATCAAACTTTTCAATCAAACTATAATAATAGATATGAAAATTTTTATCACTATCTTTATAAGTTTCTATAAAATTATCACTATTATCTAAAAGATATCTAGCCCTATTTAAGTGCTCAAAATCATAAAAGTTTTCAATATCTTTACATCTAAAATTGACTCTATCAAATTTATTATCTAAAGATATCTCTACATGATTATCAACTCTTAATGCAAGTGGATTAAACATAAAAAAGACCTCTATTTTTGATACTTGAAAACATTTTTAATATCGACAAAATCATAATCTCTTTGAGGATTTTTTATATATACGAAAAAATGTATAAAAAGATAAAATAAATGTTTCTTTTATAATATATTAATACTATTTTAGTATAATTAGAGCACTTTTTATAAAGTTTTCTTTATAAAAGCTTTAGTATTTTGTATATAAAAAACGCTTTTATGTGTGATTTATGAAATATTTGATAACATAAAATATGGAGTCAAAAGATCTGTTTAATATTCTTCATAATGCAGTAGAAGCCAAATTTTATGGAAAAAAAATAACTCAAAAAGAGATGGCACAAAAACTTGGAATCTCTATGAGAACTTATCAAGATTGGAGACTTGGAAACTCCAAGCCTCAAGCTGCTATGGCAATATTTAAAATGCTAAGCGAATTAGAATCTGATGATGCACTAAGGGTTATAAAAAAGATTGCAAAAGGACTTAATCATGACAAAGTTAAATGAAGTAGAAAAAGATGCACTAGATGCTCTATTTGTAGAGTTATCTATAAAACAACAAAGTTTGTTTGAAAAACTTATAATTTTTGCCAAAAAATTTTTCTCAAAACAGTAACATGCAAATATCTGTTTTATTTTTACTACTCTTACTCTTTAGCAATATAAATGCTGAGTTTGATAAAGAGAAACTATCTATATATGCAGGAGAGGCTTCATATAGCGATAAGGCTCAGTGGCAAATACCAAAACAGATCCCCTACCCTAAGGATAATCCTTTAACAAAAGAGAAGATAAAACTTGGCAAAGAGTTATTTTTTGATCCACGACTCTCTAAAAACAATGACATATCATGTAGCAGTTGCCACAATCCAAAATATGGCTGGAGTGATAATAGAGCAAAATCGATCGGAGATCAAAATAGAGTTGGTAGAAGAAACTCTCCAACAGTGATAAATAGTGCTTTTTTACAAAACTTTTTTCATGATGGAAGAGCAAAATCGCTAGAAGAACAAGCATTAGGTCCAATTGAATCTGAAGTTGAGATGAATATCAAACTAGATGAGTTGGTAGAGAAGTTAAAAAGAATAAAAAAATATCAAGAGTTATTTAATAAAGCTTTTGATGATGGCATCACAAAAGAGAATATTGCAAAAGCTTTAGCCTCATTTCAAAGAACACTCCTTAGCCTTAATGCACCTTTTGATAGATGGATTCAAGGTGATAAAGATGCCATAAGCGAAGATGCAAAAGAGGGTTTTGATCTATTTTTAAACAAAGGAAGATGTCAATTATGCCATGCTGGGTTTAACTTTACAAATGAGAGATTTGCAAATATAGGATTGGGTGATAAGAGCGATTTAGGAGTATATGAGATAAGCAGTGATAAAAGTGCTATATGGTATGGAGCTTTTAAAACTCCAACACTAAGAGATATAGAAAAAAGTGCTCCCTATTTTCATGATGGATCGGTTAAAACTCTAAAAGAGGCTGTAACAATTTGTGGAAATGGAGGAAGAAAACCGGTAAAAATAAGATCACCATTTTTTAGAGATAGAAAATTGAATGAATATGATGTTGATAAAATAGTAGAGTTTTTAAAGACTCTAACTTCACCTGATATAAAGTATTAAATCTTATTTTGATTCAAACTCTAATTCATTAATAAGCTTTTTAATACTTTTCTAGTAATCATCTCGCCAATAGTAATAAATTGCATTATTAACGCATCAAAACTTTTTGTATCATAATAAAACTCTTCAGCATCATCAAACTCTTTTGAATAGTTCTCTATTTTCTCAATAGCCTCAAAATAGAAAGAAGATTAAAGTGCATACGATCATCCCATTCGGACACTCCGTACGATTGTATTCGGACAGCCAGATCATTTCATTCGGACAGCTAGGATGATTTGCATTCGGACAATTTTGTAAAATTCCTTTTGATCATTTAAATTAATAGAAGTTTTTTCTAATAATTCAATTGATTTATTAAAATTTTCCAAAGCTTGATCAGCATCAATTAGTGTATTTATGATTGAATGTGAATATTTTCTTATCTTTTTGTCTTGAAATAATAATATTTTACCTAATAATCTCCTTCATATGAAAAATACTCTCACTATATGGATTATTTCTATCTTTTTCAACTCTATTTAAAACAGGTCTTTTAAACTCATTCACTATTTTTAATCCTGCTTTTTGTGCAATAATTGGATAAAGATTAAATTTATCATTTGCTACTAAAAATATATCAAAACCATCTGCAAGATATTTTTTTGAATTTATTAAAACTTGACTAATTCCTTCAATATACTCCTCTTTTGCTTTTGCACCTTTACCTTTAAAAAGTGGTCCTATTTCCTTATCATCATTTCTTTTAAAACCAAACAGTTCATAGGCATATTCGTGTTGCTCATGATAATTTATAAGTCCAACATAAGGTGGAGAGCTAAAAATGCCCTTGATTTTTTGTTTTTGTAAAAGCTTTTTAAAATCTTCATCTTTAACTTTTTCAAAAATATCTATATTTCTACTATCGCCTACCAAACATCTACTAAAAACATCACTTCGCAAACTATTAAACTCTTTTAATCTTTTTATGGTATCTTTTGAATATCTACTAAACCAATTTTTAATAGTAAATAGAGGTTTGCAAATTTTACCATGTTTTTTACAGTAATAAGGTGTTAGTTGTGGCTCTTTTAATGTAGCTAAATCTGCATGAGTTGTAGCTCTACAACTTCTAATAGTTCTACTTAAAATTAAAGCTACAATATTTTTTATCTCTTGTTTTTTGATTTTTTTAATTTCATTAAATATACAATCTATCTCTTTTCTAATTGGAACAATATACCATTTATCTAAAAAGCCTTTAATTTGATTTGTAGATGATATTTGGAT
>JALWLB010000061.1:9854-19936 GCA_027081145.1 Campylobacterales bacterium | reverse complement strand
AGATAGCAGTTATCGGTTTGGGTTATGTTGGTCTTCCTTTGGCGGTTGAATTTGGTAAAAAATATGACACTTTTGGACTGGATATAAATAAACAAAGAATCAAAGAGTTAAAAGATGGAGTCGATAATACACTCGAAGTTGATGAAAAAAATTTAAAAAGTGCAACAAAATTAAAATATTTTAGTGATTTTAATGATATAAAAGAGTGTCAAATATATATCGTAACC
Source organism: Campylobacterales bacterium (assembly GCA_027081145.1). Classification (GTDB taxonomy): domain Bacteria; phylum Campylobacterota; class Campylobacteria; order Campylobacterales; family QNZT01; genus JALWLB01. The sequence continues at coordinate 19,709 of JALWLB010000061.1, read as the reverse complement.
GTTCCAACACCCATTAATAAAACCAATCAGCCAGATCTTAACCCAATTATAAAATCGAGCGAATCTATAGGTAAAATTTTAAAAAAAGGTGACATAGTTATATATGAGAGTACAGTCTATCCAGGAGTAACTGAAGAGATCTGTGTACCGATACTAGAAAAAAATTCTGGATTGAAGTTTAATCAAGATTTCTTTTGTGGATACTCTCCTGAGAGAATAAATCCAGGAGATAAAGAGCACACCGTTACAAAGATATTAAAAGTAACTTCAGGTAGCACTCCAGAAATTGCTAATGAAGTGGATGAGCTTTATAAAAGTATTATAACTGCTGGAACATACAAGGCATCTTCTATTAAAGTAGCAGAGGCTGCAAAAGTTATCGAAAATACTCAAAGAGATTTAAATATAGCTTTTGTAAATGAGTTGGCCATTATATTTAATAAATTAAATATAGATACGACAGATGTTTTAAATGCTGCTGGAACTAAATGGAACTTTTTAAAGTTTAAACCAGGACTTGTTGGAGGCCACTGTATTAGCGTAGATCCTTATTATCTAACACATAAAGCTCAAGAGATAGGATACAATCCTGAGATTATCTTAGCTGGTAGAAGATTAAATGATAATATGGGTCTATATGTCGCAAATCAAATCATAAAACTACTCATCAAAAAGGGGCATAATATAATTAATTCAAAAGTTTTAATCTTAGGTATCACTTTCAAAGAGAATTGTCCAGATATTAGAAATTCTGGTGTAATTAGTGTTATCAATGAGTTAAAAGAGTTTGGATGTGAAGTTGATGTACATGATCCATGGGCAAACAAAGAAGAGGTAAAAGATGAATATAACATAGATCTAATTTCCAATTCAAAATTAAATACTCAAAATTACAACGCAGTTGTACTAGCTGTTGCACACGATAAATATAAAGATATAGATATACAAAAAGATGAAAAGTTGGTTGTATATGATATAAAATCATTTTTAGATAAAGATAAAATAGATGGGAGATTATAATGAAAAACTTTACACTTATTGGAGCCGCTGGATATATCGCACCAAGACATTTAAGAGCTATAAAAGATACAAACAATAACCTCATAGCGGCAATGGATAAGTTTGATAGTGTTGGAATTATGGATAGTTTTTTTCCTGAATCCGATTTTTTTGTTGAATTTGAGAGATTTGATAGACATATCGATAAGTTAAAAAGAGAGGGAGTTAAACTTGATTTTACCTCTATTTGTTCACCAAATTATCTACATGATTCTCATATTAGATGGGCACTTAAGAGTCAAATGGATGTAATTTGTGAAAAACCATTAGTGCTAAATCCTTGGAATATAGATGCACTAAAAGTTATAGAAGATGAGACTGGTAAAAAAATTTACAATATCTTACAACTTCGCCTCCATCCATCAATAGTTGCTTTAAAACAGAAGGTGCAAAAAGAGTTAGAGCAAAATCCAGATAAAGTTTATGATATAGATTTGACCTATTTAACCAGTAGAGGTACATGGTATTTTATCTCATGGAAGGGTGATCAAAGCAAAAGTGGTGGAATTGCTTCAAATATTGGGGTTCATTTTTATGATATGCTTAGCTGGATATTTGGAGAGGCAAAAGAGAATATCGTTCATCTAAAGACTCCATTTGCAAATGCTGGGTATTTAAAACTTAAAAATGCCAATGTTAGATGGTTTTTAAGTGTAAAGTATGATTATCTTCCAGATGAAGTTAAAGAAAAAGGTCAAAGAACCTATAGAAGTATCACAGTTGATAATCAAGAGATAGAATTTAGTGGAGGCTTTACTGATCTTCATACAAGAAGTTATGAAGAGATACTAAAGGGAAATGGTTTTGGATTAGAAGATGCAAGAAACTCTATAGAGATAGTATCTACTATAAGAAACTTAGAGCCAATTGGGCTAAGAGGAGAGTATCACCCATTTTGTAAAAAGGTAATCAATTGAGATATTTTATTCACGAAAGCTGTTTTATAGATGATAATGTCACCATTGGGGATAATACTAAAATTTGGCACTTTTCTCATCTGCTCTCAGATACAACCATAGGTAAAAATTGTTCATTTGGTCAAAATTGTGTTGTAGGACCAAAAGTTAAAATTGGTAATGGAGTAAAAGTGCAAAACAATATCTCTATCTATGAAGGGGTTGAGATAGAAGATGATGTATTTTTAGGTCCTTCAATGGTTTTTACCAATGTCATCAATCCAAGAGCATTTATTCAAAGAAAAGATGAGTTTAAAAAGACACTTCTTAAAAAAGGGTGCTCCATTGGAGCAAATGCTACGATAGTTTGTGGAGTAACAGTTGGTGAATATGCTTTGATTGGATCAGGTGCAGTTGTCAATAGAGATGTTTTACCCTATGCACTTATGGTTGGAGTTCCAGCTCGTCAAATTGGCTGGGTAGGCATTAGTGGAAATACTTTAAAGTTCAGTAATAACTTAGCAGAAGATGAGTTTGGAGTATATAAGCGTGTGAGTGTGGGTGACAAATATAAATTAGTTGTTGAAAAAAAAGAGTGTAAGTCATGAGTGTGAGTTGTGTTGAAGATTTAACGGTTTTTAAAAAATCGCATCAATTAACTTTAGATTTATACAGTTTAATAAATTCACTCACACCGACACCCGCACCGACACTTACATCTACACAAAACAACAAAGGAATTACATGAAAATCGATTTTGCAAATTTACAAAAACAGTATCAATTATACAAAAATGAGATAGATAGTAATATTCAAAAAGTTTTAGATAACTCTAATTATATTATGGGTCAAGAGATAAGAGAGTTAGAAGAGAAACTTCAACAATTTACAAATACAAAACATTGCATATCATGTAGCAATGGAACAGATGCTTTGATCTTGGCAATGATGGCACTGGGGATTGAAGAGGGTGATGAGATTATTACAACTCCATTTACTTTTATTGCTACTGCTGAAACAGTTGCATTTTTAAAAGCAACTCCTGTTTTTGTAGATATAGATGAAACCACTTACAATATAGATCCTAAAAAAATAGAAAAAAAGATTACAAAAAAGACAAAAGCTATAATGCCAGTTAGTCTATATGGACAACCCTCAGATATAGATGAAATTCAAGAAATTGCAAATAAATATAATTTAAAAGTTATCATAGATGGTGCTCAAAGCTTTGGATCAACCTATAAAGGAAAATTTGATAGCTCATTAGGAGATATAGCAACTACAAGTTTTTTCCCAGCTAAACCTTTGGGCTGTTATGGTGATGGAGGGGCACTATTTACAAATTTTGATAATTTAGCTACAAAGATAAAACAACTTAGAGTTCATGGACAAGATAAAAGATACCATCACAAATATATAGGAATTGGTGGAAGGCTTGATACTATTCAAGCTGCCATTCTTTTGGCAAAACTGCCTTATTATCAAAATGAGATAAAACTTCGCCAAGAGGTTGCTAAAAAGTATGATGAAAGATTAAAACATATTAAAATTCCAACTATCAAAGATGATAGAACTAGTGTATATGCACAATACTCTATAAGAGTAAAAAATAGAGATGAAGTTCAAGCAAAATTAAAAGAGGCAAATATCCCAACTGCCATACATTATCCAATGCCTCTACATTTACAAGAGTGCTTTAAGTATCTTGGATATAAAAATGGCGATTTTCCTATTAGTGAAGAGATTTCAAATGAGATCTTGAGTCTTCCTATGAATCCATTTTTAGCAGATGAGGAGATAGATTATATTGTTGAGCATTTAAGATGAAAGTAATCATTTCACATGATATTGATCATTTAACGCCATTTGAGCATTTAAATAGCCTACTTATTCCAAAATTTTTGATAAGAGCTACGATTGAGCTTTTTTTAGGTGTTATATCATTTAGTGAATATATAAAAAGATATAAAAATATCTTTATCTTAAATAAGTGGCAAAACTTAGATGAGTTGATGGAGTTTAACAGACAAAATCAAATTCCAGCAACCTTTTTTATCGGTGTAAATAGTGGTATGGGTTTAACCTATCCTTTAAAAGAGGCTAAAAAATGGGCTAGAAAGATTGACTCTTTGGGTTTTGATGTTGGAGTTCATGGAATAGAGTTTGATAATTTTGAGGGTGTAAAAAAAGAGTATGAAAGATTATTTAATATCATACAAAAACCAATAGGTATTAGAATGCACTATCTTAGAAATGATAAAAAAACATTAGAGTTTTTGGCAAAAGCTGGATATATTTATGACTCTACCACTATAGGAGATAAAGATCCTTATAAAATAGACTCTATGTGGGAGTTTCCACTACATATAATGGAGATGGATTTAATCTTTGAAAAAAATAAAAGGTGGCAAAGCCAAAAATTTGAGACTATAAAAGATAAGACAAAAAGAAGGCTTGATGAGCTTTTGGAGAAAAATTTAAAATATGTATCAATACTCTTTCATGATAGATATTTTGATGATAGTTTTGTATCTTGGAAAAATTGGTACAAATTTAGTATTGAGTATTTAAAACAGAACGATATAGAGTTTATCTCTTATAAAGATGCTATAAAGGAATTAGAGAGTGCCTAAAAGTATTTGGATTATAAATGATTATGCAGGTTCAATCTATCATGGTATGGAGTTTAGAAACTACTACATAGCTAGAGAGTTGGTTAAAAAAGGTCATAAAGTTTATATCATAAGTGCCTCTTTTATGCACCTATTTAAAAAATTACCAGAGGTCAAAGATGAATATACTTTTGAAAATATTGATGGGATTGAGTATATCTGGATAAAGGTTCCTCATTATAAGAGTTCAACCGATAAAAAAAGGGTTCTTAAGTGGTTTGTATTTTTTAAAAAGCTCTACTCTTTACCAACTCATAAAATGCAAAATCCAGATTTTGTAGTAGTCTCACCTATGGCACCATTTCATATACTTCCAGGATATAGATTTGCTAAAAAATTTGGTGCAAAGCTTATCTATGAAGTTAAAGATATCTGGCCATTAAGTTTAATGGAGCTTGGGGGGTATTCTAAAAATCATCCATTTATTATGTTTATGCAGTGGTTTGCAAATTTTGCTTATAAAAAGAGTGATTTGACTATTTCAGCTCTTTCAAACTCATATGAGTATATGAAAGATTATGGATTAAAAAAAGAGAGGTTTAAATTTATACCAAATGGAATATCTTTACAAGATATGAAAAATATAAAACCATTAAATGAAAAAACAAAAAAAGAGCTTCCAAAAGATAAGTTTTTGGTAGGTTATACTGGAACTATTGGAATTGCAAATGCGTTAGATAACTTTATAAGAGCAGGTAAATTTTTAAAAGATACAGATATAAATCTTGTTTTAATAGGTGATGGCAAAGAGAGAACAAAATTACAAAATTTAGCTAAAGAGTTAAATTTAAACAATATAACTTTTATAGATCCAATTCCTAAAGATGAAGTTCAAAGTGCTTTAAAGGAGTTTGATGCTTGTTATATAGGGTTGCAAAAAAAGAGAATTTTTACTTTTGGAGTATCACCAAATAAACTATACGATTATCTATATAGTGCTAAACCAATAGTGTATGCAATTAACGATAAAAATAGCATCATCGATAGAGCAAACTGTGGAATAAGCGTTGATGTTGAAGATCCTAAAAGTATAGCAGATGGAATTTTATGGCTATATGAGATGGATCAAAAACAGAGAGAACAAATGGGTAAAAGTGCAAAAGAGTATGTGTTAAACCACCACTCATTTGAGAGTATTGCTGATAAATTTATAAAAACACTTGAGGAATTATAATATGTGGAAAGTACAACTATTTAAATTAAACTATGACAAAAGAGAGAGTGAAGCTGTAAAAGAGGTGGTAGATAGTGGATGGATCACGATGGGAGAAAAAACAAAAGAGTTTGAGAAAAATTTTGCTTCATATTTAGGTAATGATATAAATGCAACTGCTGTATCAAATGGAACTGCTGCACTTCATATGGCACTTTTGGCTTTAAATATCAAAGAGGGTGATGAAGTTATCATTCCAGCCCTTACCTTTATAGCTGATATAAATGTAGTAAGATTGGTAGGTGCAACTCCTATATTAGCAGATTGTAAAAGTTATGAAGATTGGAACATATCAGCTAAGAGTATTAAAGAGAAAATAACCAATAAAACAAAAGCCATAATTGTAGTCCATTTTGCTGGATATCCATGTGATATGGATGAGATAGTATCTATTGCCAAAGAGAAAAATATAGCCTTAATCGAAGATTGTGCTCACGCTCCAGGAGCTAAATATAAAGGAATTTCATGTGGTCGTTTTGGAGAGTTTGGATGTTTTAGCTTTTTTACAAATAAAAACCTCTCAGTTGGAGAGGGTGGCATGATAGTTACAAAAGATAAAAAGTTAGATCAACAAGCAAAATATTTTAGATCTCACGGTATGACAGCTCTAACACTAGATAGGCACAAAGGAAGAGCTATAACATATGATGTTATACAATCTGGATTAAATTATAGAATAGATGAGATGAGATCTGCTCTAGGGGTTATTCAACTTGAAAAATTACCAGATGCAAACAATCAAAGAGAGATCTTAGTCAAAGAGTATCATAAACTTTTAAAAGATACCAAAAAGATTAAAATACCATTTTTAGATATCAAAGATAAAAAACCCTCATACCATATCTATCCAATTTTATTAGACAAAGATGTTGATAGAGTAGCTGTTATAGAGTCTATGAAAGCTGATGGTATTCAAACTAGTATTCACTATCCAGCATTTAAAGATTTTAGCGCATTTAAAGATATTGAATTAAATGGAACAGAAATTGCTTATACTATATCCAAAAGAGAGTTAACACTACCACTTTATCCAACAATGAGTCTTAAACAGGTAAAAATGGTAGTTGATGCTTTAAATAAAGCTTTAGGGAATGGGATATGAATGCGTTAGAGTTAATTGGAAGAGATAGAGCACTTTTTGAAAATGATATAAATTTATATGAAAAAGAGATAAAAGATATTATACAAAATAGCTCTTTTTTGGTAATTGGTGGAGCTGGAACAATTGGACAAGCTACTGTAAAAGAGATATTTAAAAGAGATCCAAAACTTTTGCATGTTATAGATATTAGTGAAAATAATTTGGTCGAGCTTGTAAGAGATATTAGAAGTTCATTAGGGTATATTAGTGGAGAGTTTAAAACATATGCAATAGATATAGGAAGTGATATATATGATAGTTTTATAGATGCAAATGGGAAGTATGATTATGTGCTCAATCTATCAGCATTAAAACATGTAAGAAGTGAAAAAGATCCATTTACTTTGATGAGATTAATTGATGTAAATATTTTTAATACCGATAAAACGCTTGAGCAATCTATAAAAAATGGTACAAAAAAGTACTTTTGTGTATCTACTGATAAAGCTGCAAACCCTGTAAATATGATGGGAGCAAGTAAGAAAATTATGGAAATGTTTTTGATGAGACGAAGCCAAGATATAAAAGTCTCTACCGCTAGATTTGCAAATGTTGCCTTTTCTGATGGAAGTTTATTGCACGGTTTTAATCAAAGAATCGAAAAACGACAACCTCTCTCAGCCCCACAAGATGTAAGAAGATATTTTGTAACTAAACAAGAATCGGGTGAGCTTTGCTTGATGAGTGCTCTATTTGGAGAAAATAGAGATATATTTTTCCCTAAGCTTAGTGAAGAGTTAAACTTGATAACTTTTTCACAAATTGCAACAAATTATTTAAAAAATTTAGGGTATGAGCCATATATTTGCATCAGTGAAGAAGAGGCTAGAGATATGGCAAATGAGTTGATAAAACAAAAAAAGTGGCCATGTTACTTTTTTGATAGTGATACAACAGGCGAGAAAGATTTTGAAGAGTTTTTTACCGATAATGAGATACTAGATATGAAAAAGTTTGACAATATAGGTGTTATTAAAAATGAGCTTTTATATGATGAACAAAAACTTGAATATTTTAGTAAACAGATCAAAACTCTAAGAGAGATTGGCAAATGGAATAAAGAGGATTTAGTGAAACTATTTTTTTACATGATACCAGATTTTGGGCATATCGAAACTGGTAAATATTTGGATTCAAGGATGTAAGATGCAAAGATTTTTTGATATTTTATTCTCCTCTTTAGCTCTAATTGTACTATCACCTATCTTAATTCCTATTGCAATTATTTTAAGATTTACTGGTGAGGGAGAGGTTTTTTACAAACAAAAAAGAGTAGGTCAAGGTGGTAAAGAGTTTGATTTGATAAAGTTTGCAACTATGTTAAAAGATAGCCCAAATTTACACACAGGAACAATCACTGTAAAAAATGATCCAAGAGTATTGCCTGTTGGTAGATTTTTAAGAAAAACAAAAATAAATGAACTTCCACAACTTATAAATATTTTAAAAGGGGATATGAGTATAATTGGTCCTAGACCTCAAGATAAAAGATGCTTTATCGCTTTTCCCAAAAAAGCTCAAGAGGAGATTATAAAAGTAAAACCGGGATTATCTGGAATTGGATCAATTGTATTTAGAGATGAAGAGGTGACACTGGATAATTGTAATTTAGAGTATGATGATTGTTACGATTATCATATCGCTCCATATAAGGGTGAATTAGAGATTTGGTACAATAAAAACAACTCCTTGTATGTGTATTTTATGTTAATCTTTTTGACAATTTGGGTTGTTATATTTCCAAATAGCCAACTTTATACTAAAGTTTTCAAAAATCTTCCAAAAAAGCCAAAAGAGTTAGCATATTTACAAAAATTTAAAGATAGAAGATTAAAAGATAGAAGAGTTGAAAAAGCAAAAGAGTAGATTTCTTCTATCTAAATTAGGTATAATTTTTTTTATATTTATAAATTTTGCTAGTGCAAATAGCAACACTAACAAATCAAAAGATATAAACTCTTCTCTAACTCAAAAACAGACAATCACTTTTCAACTCTCATACAATCGCATCAATGATGCGATAGATATTTTTAATATCAAAAAGACTCAAATTGGCTCTTCAAATTATGGATCAATGGGAGATTCAATAGGAGTTGATTTAAAACTTGATTATAAGATAGATGATGTGAAATTAACTCTTATGTATGATGGATTAAATATACACTATATAGACAATATGTTAAAAAACAGAAAATTAGAGCTTCTCTTTAGTATAGATTTTCCACCATATTATAAATTTTTCTTTGATAATAATTCAATTGATTTTGGTTTTATAACAAATTATGCAAATGATTTGGATATTAAGAGTGATTCTACACTAAACTCTATGTTAAAAAAGATAAAACCAAATGGCAGTTTTTATACAAGTGATGGGGCACTATTTTATGATAATAAAACGGTTATTTTATTGGATCGTTATGGAAATAAAATATATCCATTTATCAAGATATCAAATATGAGCGATAGCTCAGTTTATACAAGATATACACTAAATAAAGAGTTTAATAATAATAAAATAGATATACACTCAGGAGTAAAATTAACAAAAATTAAAACTACTATTTCCTTAGAGCCAAAAGATAATAATCTTTTACAAGATGCAATAGAGTCTTTAAAAATACCTAGCTTATATAGATCAGAAATTGCTCTATTTGGTGGAATCAAACACAGTTTTAAATATAAAACAATACTTTTTGAAAACTCCTATGAATATATAAGAGTATTTCAAAGAGAGGATGATGTAAGTTATAACAATAAAAATCATTTCTTAAATACAAAAATATCCAAAAAATTGACAGATAATTTTACTGTTTTTTTAAAAGCTAAAGCGATGTTAAATCAATTTAACTCTATTATCCCATATCTATACAATAG
>JALWLB010000061.1:0-9844 GCA_027081145.1 Campylobacterales bacterium | reverse complement strand
TGGTTATGCTACAATAGGTTTTATTTTAAATTTTGATATCATAGAAAAAAAATAAGGAGATGGGGTTGGCAGAAAAAATATTAGTAACTGGAACTGCTGGATTTATAGGGTTTCACTTAGCTACAAAACTCATTGCTAGAGGTGATGAGGTTGTTGGATTGGACAATATTAATGATTATTATGATCTATCTGTAAAGTATGGAAGATTAAAGCAATCTGGAATTGAAAAAGAGGATATTTCATACAATAGTTTAATAACTTCAAAGCTACATGATAACTACAAATTTATTAAATTAAATCTTGAAGATAGAGAGAATTTAGAAAAACTTTTTAAAGAGCAAAAATTTGATAAAGTTTGCAATCTTGCAGCTCAAGCTGGAGTTAGATACTCTTTAACAAATCCTCATACATATATTGACTCAAATATATTGGGTTTTTTAAATATTTTAGAGTGTTGTCGCCACAATGATATAAAAGCTTTGAGTTATGCTAGTAGCTCTTCAGTCTATGGACTAAATGAAAATCAACCATTTAGCACACACGATAATGTAGATCATCCAATCTCTCTTTATGCAGCTAGTAAAAAATCAAACGAACTAATGGCTCATACCTATAGCCATCTATTTAACATTCCAACAACTGGACTTAGATTTTTTACAGTTTATGGTCCATGGGGAAGACCAGATATGGCTCTTTTTTTATTTACAAAGGCTATATTAGAAGATAGAGCAATTGATGTGTATAATTATGGAAATATGCAAAGAGATTTTACATATATTGATGATATAGTAAAAGGGGTTATGAGAGTAATAGACTCTCCTGCTACTAAAAATAGCAATTGGGATGCCAAAAATCCTGATCCATCAAGTTCAATAGCTCCATATAAAATATACAACATAGGAAATAACACCCCTGTCAAACTAATGGATTTTATAGAGGCAATCGAAAAAAAGATCGGAAAAGTTGCTAAAAAAAATCTCTTACCTCTTCAAGCTGGTGATGTTGTAAGTACCTATGCTGATGTGAATGATTTGGTAGAGGATTTAAATTATAAACCACAAACCTCAATTCAAGAGGGAATTGATAAGTTTATTGATTGGTATATAGATTTTTTTAAAGTGAAAATCAATGCTTGAGAGTTTTGTATCTTTTATAGTTGAAACTGTTGGAGATCTTGGATATTTTGGTATATTTATTATGATGTTTTTAGAGAGTAGTTTTGTACCATTTCCAAGCGAGGTTGTTATGGTTCCTGCTGGATATTTGGTATATAAAGGTGAAATGAATCTATATATAGTTCTATTTTGTGGCACATTTGGCTCTTTGGCTGGAGCACTATTTAACTATTATTTAGCTATCAAATACGGTAGAGGATTTTTACTAAAGTATGGAAATTATCTATTTATAGATGAAAAAAAACTTCAAAAGATGGAAGGTTTTTTTAAAAAACATGGTCATATATCCACATTTTCAGGAAGATTAATCCCTGGAGTTAGACAATACATCTCATTTCCAGCTGGTCTTGCAAAGATGAATTTGGCTGAATTTAGCCTTTTTACATCTTTAGGAGCTGGAATTTGGATATCAATTTTGACATATATAGGGTATGTAATAGGTGATAAGCAAGAGTTAATTAAAGAGAACATTCACACATGGCTCATATATATAATGATAGCACTTATTATAATTATCTTTATATATACTTATAGGTATAAAAAAAATAGCTCTTAAAACAACACCTCTTAACTTAGCTCATCTCAAACTAGTGTGTAAACCATAAAACTTATTGCTAAGTGGGCTTTTACTCTTACAAATATAATGCGACATTATAGCAGTTTTTAAAACTATTATTAAACTATATTTAAAATAGACACTACGATCTATGATTTTTTTTAAAAACCCTACCTCTAAGCAATCTTGGGATTTTTTGTAGTGCTGTTGGGCTAAATTAAAAAGTATTACCTCCTAAAAAAGACAATCCCCATTTAAATACAATATGATATAATCCCAACTTATAAACAAATAGGTAAAAATATGTGTGGTATCGTTGGTTTTATAGACTATCAGAAAAACTCTTCTAAAACACTATTAAATAAAATGCGAGATACTATTACCTATCGTGGTCCTGATAGTTGTGGGAGTAAAATTTTTATACAAGATAGTTATCATGTAGGCTTGGCTCATAGACGATTATCTATTTTAGATCTTAGCTCTTTAGGTGATCAGCCTATGCAGTATGAAAATTTAACAATCATACACAATGGTGAAGTTTATAACTTTTTAGAGATACAAAAAGAGCTTATAAAACAAGGGTATAGTTTTAACTCTTCTACCGATACAGAAGTAATTCTTAAAGCTTTTCATGCTTGGGGTGTTGAGTGTGTACATAAGTTTCGAGGAATGTTCGCTTTTGCAATACATGATAACTCTTGTGAAAAAATTTTTATTTTTAGAGATCGAACTGGAATAAAACCTCTTTATTATTACAAAAAAGATGATCTATTTTTATTTGGTAGTGAATTAAAGAGCTTTTACAAACATCCAAAATTTCAAAAAAATATAGATAAAAGAGCAATTGCTTACTATTTTAGATTTGGATATATTCCATCTCCTTTGAGTATATTTCAAGATACCTATAAACTTCAACCTGGACACTATCTAGCTATAGATATACCAAATCATACCTACAAAGAGATACAATACTGGGATATCAAAAGTACATTTTTAGAAAAAAAATCAACACAAAATGAAGAGATCATATTAGAAAAACTAGAAAAGATACTAATAGAATCATTTCAACTTCGTATGGTCTCAGATGTACCAGTTGGAATCTTTTTAAGCGGTGGTATTGATAGCTCTATAGTAACTGCAATTTTACAAAAAAACTCCAAAACACCTCTTAAAACTTTTACTATAGGTTTTAATGAAAAAAATTACAACGAAGCAACTTTTGCCAAAGAGATAGCCAACTTTTTAAAAACTGATCATACTGAGTACTACTGTAGTAAAGATGATATATTAGAAGTTATAAAATATCTACCATACATTTATGATGAGCCATTTGGTGATAGTTCTGCTTTGCCAACATTTTTAGTTTCAAAACTTGCCAAAGAGAAGGTCTCAGTTGTATTAAGTGGAGATGGAGGAGATGAAACATTTGCTGGATATAGTAAATATTTCGCTTTAGAGAAGATAGCAAATTTACAAAATTCAAAAATAAAAAAATCAACATTAAAAATATTAACAAGTTTAATAAGTGATGGAATGGTATATCATCTAAATAACCTTTTACCGCCCTCAAAAAGACAAACAAATATCAAAGACAAATACCAAAAATTCAAAAATGCTCTCCACAGTGATAATTTTATACAAATGTTTATAAATGCCAGTTCATATGTAGATAATAAAACTTTAAATAAAATCCTAAAAGATAGCAGTATAGATTTTGATTTGAGTAATTTTGCTCTATTTAATCAGATAGATAAGCTATCTTTTATCGATCAAATGAGTTTAATTGATTATAAAACCTTTTTAGTTGATGATGTTTTGACAAAAGTAGATCGTGCCTCTATGAGTGTAAGTATTGAGGCTAGAGAACCTTTATTGGATCATCATATCATAGAGTTTTGTGCAAAAATTCCATCTTCTTTAAAATACAAAGATAATTTAGGCAAATACCTTTTAAAAAAGATACTTTATAAATATATCCCAAAAGAGTTGATCCAAAGACCAAAATCAGGTTTTCAAATACCTCTTAATGAGTGGCTAAAAAGTGATCTAAAAGAGTTAGTGGACTTTTATATTAGCAAAGAGAGACTAACCCAAAGTGATGTATATCATGTAGATGAAGTTTTAAAGATAAAGAACGATTACTATAGTGGCAAAAATATCAATATATCACTATTATGGTTTATACTCATGTATGAAATGTGGAAAGAGAGATGGCTATAATAACTCTTCAACCAAATTTTTAAGCTCATCTATTTTTAGCATATTTGCACCATCACTTAGAGCTATTGATGGATCAAAATGGCTCTCATAGAAAAATCCATCTACTCCAACACCAGCGGCTGCTCTTGATAAAGGGGCAATGAACTCTCTTTGGCCACTGCTTTTTCCACCTGACGCACCTGGAAGTTGTACTGAGTGAGTTGCATCAAATATCACTGGTGCAAACTCTCTCATAATAACCAAAGATCTCATATCAACTACCAAATTTCCATACCCAAAACTACTACCTCTCTCAGTTAGCCAGACTCCATGTTTTTTACTTGTTTGGTGATTTAGCTCTGTAACTCCTTTTGTTTTTAAAACTTTTAAAAGAGAGTATTTCATATCGTATGGATTCATAAATTGCCCCTTTTTGATATTGACAATTTTATTAGTTTTGGCAGCTTCTATTAAAAGATCACTCTGACGACACAAAAATGCAGGAATTTGCAACACATCAGCAACCTCTGCTACTATTTTTGCTTGATTGGCTTCATGAATATCGGTCAATATTTTATATCCAAACTCGTTCTTTATCTCTTGTAGTATCTTTAATCCCTCATCTATTCCAGGACCTCTAAAGCTCTCTAAGCTTGTTCTATTTGCTTTATCAAAAGAGGCTTTAAAATAAAAATCTATCTCTTTTTTATCTTCTAAAAACTGTAACTCATTTGCAATTTTTTTAACTATATCTAGGCTTTCAATGACGCATGGTCCTGCTATTAAAATCATTTTTTTCCTTTCATCGATACTAAAATTCCACTAAAGATTATTAAAACAATACCAACTATACTCAAAATATCTAAAAACTTATCTCCAAGATAGAGTCCAACTAGTATAGAAAAAGGTATATTAAAGTAGCTAATCGCTCCAACAATTCCAGCATTTGTTATCATGTAGGCTTTTGTCATATATGTTTGAGCCAAAGTTGCAAAAACACCCATAGCGATAATATAAATCCACAATTTTCCACTTGGCATAACAAACTTACCAAACATAAAATCGAGCCAAGAGATAGTAAAAAAGTTTGATACAATCATCAAAATAATAGGTCCAACAGTTCCTACAACCATAAATGACAAAACAATAACTCTCGTATCATAATAGTTTCTAAGCTCTCTTATAGATGTATAAGCAAGTGCAGCTCCAATAGCACTAAAAAGCCCAAGTATATCATACTTATCAAATCCACCAATTCCAGTTGGTTGCATGATAAAAATCATTCCCAAAAAGCCCAAAAATATTCCAATCCAACCAAATATACCAATTTTCTCTTTTAAAAACAAAAAGGCAAATATAGCGGTAAAAATTGGTGCTGTTTTTGAATAGGTCATAGCCTCAGCTAGTGTAATATGAGCAATATTATAAAAAAATGCCAAAAGTGCACAAAAGCCCATAAACCCTCGAAAAAATAGCAAAATTGGCTTACCACCAATCTGTTTTTTTAAAGGAGATTTATATAGACTCAAAGCTATCAAAAATACTCCAAAAACATTTCTAAAAAATACAACTTCAAGTGAATCTAAATGCTCTGATAACTCTTTTGCAAAGCCTCCCATAACTGCAAAACACAAAGAGGCAAAGAGCATATATATTATGCCTTTGTCTAAATTAATCAACTTTAAGATTTGTCAACTTTCCTCGAATATCGCCAAAAAAAATAACATCTTTTAAAAGAGCTTTTGTGCAAATTCCATCATCATTTAAATTTAGATACAATTCACCTCTATTGCTTGAAAATATCTTTTGATTTATGATAGCTACAAAGATATTTTCATCCTCTTTTAAAAGTTTTTTGATAGATTTTAACTCTCTGTTTTTTGGAGTATATATATCAACTCTGCCATCTTTTTTATTTGCTCCAACAGCATAAAGCTTTATAGCACCATCAGTTTTTAATTTATTACCTAAGAGTGGTTTGAGATTAAAAAATAGGCTCAAAAGGTCATCTTTTGCATAATAATCTAACTCGCTTTTTGATTTTTTGCTCTTGTGATCTTTAATTTTAGTTGCATAAACAGTCACTTTTTTATCTTTATGATCAAAAACATACTCTTTTTTTTCAAATTTATGATCATTTTTTCTAACCTTTGTAAAAATCTCTGGTATCAATAGATCATTTTTTATATAACCCCTACTCTCATAAGTTTCAACTTTGCCTTGACTTAAAAATTTAGCAAACCCTGTAGCCTTTGCAACCATTTTTACATGATATCTACCATCTTTGATCTCTAAACTCGTTTTAGCAACACCAACTTTTCCAAATATTCCATATCTAACATCATAATCACCACTCATACTTTTAAAATCTAAACTCCACAAAGAGGTCACTAAAAATATGATTATAAATATTTTTTTCAAATACTCTTCCTTAATTAAATTTTTACTCTTTGACTAAGAGCTTTTGATAAAGAGAGTGTATCAACATTTTCTAATTGAACTCCTGTTGGAACTCCTTGAGCAATTTTTGTAAAAACTAAATCATACTCTCTTAGTTGATCTTCTATAAAAAGTATCACTCCATCATTTGCAAGTGAAGGAGTAAACGCAAAAATAACCTCTTTGATCTCATCTTGCACAATCTCTTTTAATCTATCTATCTGATCATTATCAAGATTTTCAAGTACAAAGTAATTTCCATCATAAACTCCACCCTCTTCTATGACAAATATATCTTTGGCATTTTCTACAATACAAAGCCTTGTTCTATCTCTACTCTCATCATAGCATATATCACATATCTCATCTTCACTAAGACCACCACATCTACTACACTTAGTTATACTTGCCACTGCACTCTCAATCGCATGAGCCAATTTAATAGCCGAAAAGGAGTCATTTAATACCATATGATACGCATATCTAAGAGCCGATTTTTTACCAACAGTTGGAAGAGATGATAGTGCGTCTATGAGATTGTTTAATTTTTCTAATCCTCTTTTTTTCACCTAATAATCTCCTTTTTATTGGAAGTAAATTCCAACAAAAATTCCTCTTTCTAAAGCTTTGCCCTAAAGGGCAAGAAATGAAACTCTCAAGATTTTTACTTCTTTTTGTAATTTAATTAAAAATCATGTAGAGTTTCAAGTAAATTTTAGCTAAAGTATCATTATGAATAGATACAAATTTATAATATCTGGAAAAGTACAGGGTGTCTTTTATAGAAAGAGCATTCAACAATTTGCCTCTTTAGGACAAATTCAAGGTTATATAAAAAATTTAAAAGATAAAAGAGTCGAAGTGGTTGCTTTTTTGTATGATGATCAATTTGATGACTTTTTAAAAATCTTACAAAATGGCTCACCTCTTAGTAAAGTAGAAAATATAGAGTATGAGATTCTTGATGAAAATGATGAAGATGATTTAATTTATGATGGATTTGAGATTAGGTCGTAAATGAGATTAATTTTTGCTTTATCACTATGTTTTAGTTTTGTGTTTGCAAAGATAAATTTAGCCGTAACTATAATACCACAATACTCTATTTTAAAAGATATTACAAAAGATAGAGCAAATATACTTTTAGTGATAGATAGTTTGAGTGATCCTCACTCTTATGAGCCAAAACCATCACTTATTAGTGCTCTTTTAAAAACTGAATTATATTTTGCAATAGGAGCCTCTTTTGAACAAAAGTGGCTAAAAAAATTTCAAAATATAAATCCTAATATGAAGATAGTTGATACTTCACAAGGTGTTCAAAAATTAGCAAATCTAAATCCACACATCTGGACAACTCCAAAAAATATAAAAATAATCGCTACAAATATCTATAATGCTTTAATAAAAATAGATCCTAAAAATCAAGAATTTTATAAACAAAATCTACAAATATTACTAAATAGAGCTAACAAGATAGATCAACAGATCAAAAAAATTTTATCCTCTTGTAAAGATAGATGTAAATTTATATCTCAACATCCAGCATGGAGTTATTTTGCAAAAGAGTATAATTTAGTAGAAATTGTTATAGAAAAAGATGAAAAAGAGCCAAAAATAAGAGATATTATAAAACTTATTAAACTTGCCAAAAAGAGAAATATTCATCTAATTTTAACTCAACCAGAGCTTCCAGATAAATCAGCAAAACTGATAGCAAAAGAGTTAAATGCAAAACTTGTTAAAATTTCTCCATTGGATAAAAACTGGGATTTAAATCTAATAAACTTAGCAAAAATCATAGCAAATGAGTGATATTTATGTATGCTATTGAGGTTAAAGATTTATCATTTTACTATCAAAAGCAAAAAATTTTAGAAAATATTACCTTTAATTTAGAAAAAGAGGACTTTTTAGCACTTATTGGTCCAAATGGAGGTGGAAAATCCACACTCTTAAAACTTATTCTTGGAATTTTAAAGCCATCTAGTGGTGATATCAAAATCTTTTCACAAAATTTAAATAAAATGTTACCATCTATAGGATATGTACCACAAAATATAAATATCAATTTGGATTTTCCAATTACTGTTTTGGATGTTGTGATGTTGGCTTCTAAAAAAGATATCAAAAAAGCTCACTCACTATTAGAAAAATTGGATATCGATAATTTACATGATAAAAAGATAGGTTCACTCTCAGGAGGAGAGATACAGAGAGTTTTTATTGCAAGAGCACTATTTAATGATCCTAAAATTTTACTACTAGATGAGCCAACTTCACATATAGATCCATCTGGACAAAAGTATATTTATGAACTTTTAAAAGAGCTTAGTAAAAAAATAGCCGTTATGGTTGTATCACATGATATATCGATAGTTTTGGAGTATGCTAAAAAAGTGGCATATATCAATACAAATTTAACTCTACATGATATGAAAGAGTATAAAAAAGAGCTTGATTTAAAAGATAATCATTTTTGCGAAGTTGAACTTATGCAGATGATAAAACATTTATAATTTTTGGTAAAATTATAAATAAAGACAAAAATCATAAGTGTTTTATCTCTTGCCCGATAGGGCAAAGCTTTAGTGATAAGAATTTTTGTTGGAATTTACTTCCAACAAAAAGGAGATAATTAAATAAAAAAGGTGTAAATGTTAGAAATTTTCTCTTATGAATTTATGCAAAATGCGATCATTGCTGGAGTATTGGTTAGTATTATATCTGGAATTATAGGCTCACTCATAGTGATCAATCGTATGCTATTTTTAGCAGGAGGTGTAGCTCATGCTTCATATGGAGGAATTGGTATGGCACTCTATTTTGGATTGCCTATCTTTTTAGGTGCTTCAATCTTTTCTGTATTGGTAGCTTTACTGATAGCTTTTATTGCCATAAATGAGAAAGATAAAATTGATACATTTATAGGTGTTATTTGGGCTACTGGTATGTCTATTGGTATTGTCTTTATTGATTTAACACCAGGATATAGTGTTGATCTTTTGAGTTATCTATTTGGATCAATTCTTAGTGTTAGCAGTTATGATATCTACATGATATCTGTACTACTTATTATAATTGCTCTTTTTGTAACTTTTTATTATCAAGATATTGTAGCTTTGTCGTATGATAGTGAATTTGCGACTCTTAGAGGTATTAATGTTAGAGTATTTTATACTCTGATACTTATATTTTGTTCATTAAGTATAGTTGTTGCTATAAAATTGGTAGGTCTTATTTTGGTTATTGCACTCTTTAGCATACCTACTTATATAGCTTTAAAAATCTCAAAATCATTAGCTCAAATTATGATTTTTTCGGGATTTTTTGCTATATGTTTCACTTTAAGTGGACTTTTGATCTCATACTTTTATGATATCAGCTCTGGTGCTAGTATCATTTTAGTGAGTGCTTTTGTATTTATAATTAGTAGAGTATTAGGTTCTAAGTAGATACTTTTGTGTAAATGATA
>JALWLB010000060.1 GCA_027081145.1 Campylobacterales bacterium | reverse complement strand
AGGTAGATCAACTTTTAAAAGATCAAATAGGTTGGGTTTTTTTAGATAAAAGCCCTTTTTATGCTCAAAGTGGTGGACAAGTTGGAGATGTTGGAGAGTTAAAAAACAAAGCTAAAGTTTTAGATACAAAAAAGCTACATGAACTAAATTTATCAAAAATAAAACCTATCGATACTATAAAGGTAAATGAAGAGGTAGTAGCTATTGTAGATAAAATTAGAGATGAGATAAAAAGACACCACTCAGCAACTCATCTTTTACATTTAGCTCTAAGAAAGATTTTAGGAGAGAGTGTTAATCAAGCTGGTAGTTTAGTTGAGGGTGATAGATTAAGATTTGATTTTTCATATCCAAAAGCTCTAAGTTATAATGAAATTTTAAAAATTGAAAACTTTGTAAACAATCTTATATCCAAAGGCTCTAAAGTTGAAACTAAAATTATGAAAGTAGATGAGGCAAAAAAGATTGGAGCTATGGCACTTTTTGGTGAAAAGTATGGTGATAGTGTAAGAGTTTTGAGTATGGGTGAGAGTGTAGAGCTTTGTGGCGGTACTCATGTAGAGGATATTTCGCAAATTGGACTCTTTTTGATAACAAAAGAGAGTGGAGTTAGTGCAGGAGTTAGACGAATAGAGGCAATTTGTTCAAAAAGTGCTTATAAATATGTCAAAAACTTACAAGATATAAACAATCAAATAGCCAAAGAGGTTAAAAATAAAGATCCACTTTTGGGAGTTAAAAAGTTAAAACAAGATATCAAAGAGTTAAAAAAAGAGATCGATATTTTAAGCTCAAATTCCAAAAAAGAGTTACAAATCTCTACAATCAGAGATACAAAAGTGGTAGTTGATACTATAGATGCTGGTGATATTAAAGCTATTATTGATGAGTTTAAAAACTCTCATAAAAGTGCTGCGATAATGCTTTTTCAAAAAAAGGACAATAAAGTCTTAATAGCAGCTGGAGTTAAAAATGCAAATATAAAAGCTGGTGAATGGATAAAAAATGTAGCTCCTATTGTTGGTGGAGGTGGAGGTGGAAGAGATGACTTTGCCCAAGCTGGTGGAAAAGATATCTCAAAAATAGATCAAGCAAAATCAAAAGCTTTGGAGTTTGCACAAACTAAATTAAATGTATAAAAATGAGTTAAAAGCTATTAAAAATGCAAATCTTTTTAGAAAAAGAGAGATTTATGATGATGATTTGATCGATTTGGCATCAAATGATTATCTTGGTTTTTCACAAGATGAAAAACTTTTTAAAAAAGCGTACAAAAGAGTTTTAAACTATCCTACACACTCTCCTAAAGCTTCCATGCTAATAAATGGATATCATCAAATTCATAAAGAGTTTGAAGAGAGCTTATCTTTTGCCAATCAATTTGAACAGGCTATTGTAGTTGGTAGCGGTTTTTTGGCAAATTTGGCTCTTATTGATACATTGGCTAGAAGAGGAGATCTGCTCATTTTAGATGAGTATTATCATGCAAGTGGAGTTTTTGCTTCAAAAAACTCTTTGGCAAAAGTTAAATTTTTCAAACATAATGATCCAGACGATTTAAGAGCTATTTTAAAAAACTCTTCATACAAAAGAGCGATAGTTGCTGTTGAGGGAGTTTACTCTATGGAAGCGGATATACTAAATCGTGAAATTTTTGCTGTTGTAGATGAATTTGGTGCTTTGTTAATAGTTGATGAAGCTCATAGTAGTGGTGTTATTGGCAAAAATTTACTTGGTGTTTTTGATCATTACAGTATCACTCCCACACAAAATCATATCAAAATGGGAACTTTAGGAAAAGCGTATGGTAGTTATGGAGCTTATATTTTAGCTTCAAATCATGTAGTAGAGTTTTTGCAAAATAGAGCAAAATCTATCATATATGCTACTGCACCTTCTGTTTTTGATATAGCTTTGGGATTGGAAGCTTTTAAAAAAATAGTAAAAAAAAGAGATATCTTATCTAAAAAAATCAAAAATAGGATAAAATTAGTAAATGATATTTTAGATATATCTATAGATAGTTTGATTTTAAAGCTTGAAGTTGCCTCTTCAAATGAGGCTTTGAGAATAAAAGAGCTATTTTTAAAAAAAGGTTTTTTAATAGCAGCCATAAGAGCACCAACTGTAAAAAAGCCAATTCTTAGGATAATTTTGAGAACAAATATAAAAAGAGAGATTTTAAAAAAATTTTTAAAAGAGATAAAACTTGAAATTTAAAGTAACTACTCTAAAAATTCTACATGATAATAGAGCTTTAGTGGATATCTCTTTTGAGATCAAAAACTCTTTTGCACTTATTGGTGAGAGTGGAAGTGGTAAGAGTTTGAGTTTAAAAGCACTTTTAAATCTATTACCAAAAAATTTAACATCTACTTTAGAGATTGATAGTGATTTTGAACTAATTAGAGGTAAGAGTGTCTCTTTTGTACCACAAAATCCATTTACCGCTTTATCACCTCTAACAAAAATAAAAGATCACTTCTCTACTACTATATTTGAGGCAAAAAATTGCCTAAATATGGTAAATCTTGATGATGAATTACTATTTAGATATCCTAGTGAACTTAGTGGTGGACAACTCCAAAGAGTGATAATTGCTATTGCTTTGAGTATAAAGCCAAAACTACTTTTATTGGATGAGCCAACAACTGCACTTGATAGTAATACAAAAATGAGTATAATAGATCTTTTAAAAACTTTACAAAAGCAGATTGGATTTTTAACTCTTTTTGTAACACATGATATTGAGGTAGCAAAAGAGATTGCACAAGAGGTGGCTATTTTGAAAAATGGTAAAATTTTAGAATCAGGAGATATTTTGAGTGTTTTAAACAACCCACAAACTAAATATGCAAAAGAGTTAATAGAGTCCAACTTTAAAAATAGAGAGTTTAGAGTATGAAAAAGGCATTAAAAGTTACATTTATAGTTTTGTTTGTGCTTATTATCGCAACTCTTATATGGGTTGGAAAATTTTTCTCAGATATAAAACTTAATGCCGATTCTTTGATCGATTATAATCCAAGATTAACAACTCAAATATATGATAGAAATGGTGAATTAATAGCAAATATTTTTCACAAAGAGCATAGAGTTTATGCAACATATGATGAGATTCCACCAAGACTAATTGAGGCTTTGATAGCGATTGAGGATACAACATTTTTTGAACATAGTGGGGTAAACTATGAAGCTATTTTTAGAGCTATCATAAAAGATATAAAAGCGATGAAATTGGTTGAGGGTGCTAGTACTTTAACTCAGCAACTTGTTAAAAATACCATTTTAAGTAATGAAAAAAAGTTTAAAAGAAAGATCAATGAAGCACTGTTGGCAATAAAAATTGAAGAGAAATTAACAAAAGAGCAAATTCTTGAGAGATATCTAAATCAAGTCTATTTTGGACATAGATATTATGGAATAAAGACTGCTGCACAGGGTTATTTTCATAAAAATTTAAATGAATTAAATCTAAAAGAGATGGCACTTTTAGTTGGTCTTCCAAAAGCTCCCAGTGCATTTGATCCTACAAGGCATTATGATTTGGCTTTGAGTCGAGCAAATATAGTGCTTTATAGAATGCACACTCTTGGTTGGATTACAAAAGAGGAGCTTGACGAATATACTGCATTTAGACCTACTGTTTATGATGATAGTTTGACAAAAAATGTTGCACCTTATGTAGTAGATGCAGTTATAAGAGAGCTTAAAGATGAGTTTCCAGATATAAAAAGTGGTGGATATAAGATATATACTACAATCGATTTGCAAACTCAAAATTTGGCAAAAAAATCTCTAAAAAAGACATATGAAGAGATAGTTACTAGAAGTGAAGATATAAACTATAGTGATTTAAATGGTGCTATGGTTGTGCTTGAAAATAGAACTGGTGAAGTTTTATCTCTTGTTGGTGGGATCGATTATAAAAAGAGTGCATTTAATCGTGCAGTTCAATCTCTAAGACAACCTGGTTCTAGTTTTAAACCATTTATCTATCAAATAGCTCTCGATTATGGGTACTCAACTCAAAGCCAATTAACAGATATATCAAGAACATATAATAAAGTAGATGAAAATGAGAGTAAAAATAGTGATGATGAAGATAATATATCTAAAGAGTGGCGACCTAAAAATTATGAAAAGAACTTTGAAGGACTTATATCTTTAAGAGAAGCACTGATTCACTCAAGAAATCTTGCAACGATAAATCTCGTAACCTCTCTTGGACTCTCTTTGGTACATAATGAGATTAAAAAGATGGGATTTAAAAATGTACAAAGAGATCTATCTATTTCACTTGGAACATTTGGAATTTCACCACTTGAATTTGCTGGATATTATACAATATTTTCAAATTATGGAGTAAAAAAAGAGCCTATTTTGGTTACTAAGGTTGTAGATAAATTATCAAATGAAACAAGTTTCATTTCAAAAGAGCACAATGTTACCTCTCCTCAACAAGCCTATTTGATGATATCGATTTTAAAAGATGTGGTAAAAAGAGGGACAGGTAGAAGAGCAAATGTAGCAGGTATAGATATAGCTGGAAAAACAGGAACAACAAATAACTATGTTGATGCTTGGTTTTGTGCATTTTCTCCTGAGATTGAGACTATTGTATGGTTTGGAAGAGATAGCAATCAGCCAATGTCAAATAAAGAGACAGGTGGTAAAAGTGCAGCCATAGCTGTAAGATACTTTTTTGAAGACTATTTAAAGCTTCATCCTGAAACCAAAAGAGAGTTTGATATTCCAAAGGGTGTAACAAAGGTAAAAATCAAAGGTAGAGATGAGTTTTTTACCCCAATTTCAAAAAGACCAAAAAACAGACACTTAGATCCAACAGAGAGTGGAGGGGAGTTGTTGTTTTAATTATGGATTTACTTAACTCCTGTTTTGACCGCTAAGATATCCACATTTTAGTTTTTGAGCATTTGCTAGTCTTTATTTTCGGAGACAATGCTTTAGTGTTACACTATATTTTATACAAAGCTAAAGCATTGTTTCCATTATAAATCTAACTTTTGAATCTCTTTTTTTGAAAGCCCTGTTGATTTGACAATCACTTCAATATCGATACCTTGTTTTAGCAATGCTTTTGCAATAGAAATTTTTGTCTCTCTTGAACCTTTTTGAATACCCTGTTTCTGCCCTTTTTCAATACCTCTCTCCAACCCATCTTTATAAAGCGGATCTCGCTCTTTTTCTATGATAAATGGCATAGGTAGTTCCTCCTTTTGTTTTTGTTTGTATATATCATGTACTTTTGGTCTAAGCCTTAATAGATAAAAGAGTTTTCTTAGATAATCTTCTCTCTTTTTATTGTCAAGATTTAAAAGTTTTTTGTTTAGCTTTTTCAAAAGCTTATCTATATCTTTGATATTG